>JACPRI010000395.1 GCA_016190065.1 Verrucomicrobiota bacterium | reverse complement strand
GTGTAGGTCTGGCCCGCTACCAAGGTGAGCGTGTTGAGCGGCTTCATTGTGCTCAAGGTTCCGGCGACGGCCCGAAGGGTAGCGTATTGAGTTGTTCCATCCGCAGACCCGAGTCCCTGGCCGTCCAAGCCCCAATTCGGCGGAGATCCGTCGAGAATGCCACTATAGTTGGCAAATACCCAGTTGCCGATCGTGGCCGTGCCGGCCGCAGCAAGACTGTAGCCGTTGAGAGGCAGAGCTGGTGTCTCAAAGCCGTCCGTTAGCAAGGTCGTCGCGCCAGTGGCAACCTTCACGGCATCGACCAAGATCGAGTTGTCGCCGCTGGGGCCTCCGGCGAGAACGTTGAAGCTGAGCGTGTAGTCGCCCGATTGCGTCGGAATGAAGCTGACGGTGTATTTCTTCCAAGCTTCGGCGGTCGCCGTCGTGCGGGTGAAGATGACCGGCGGCGTGGCCGGCGGTGGAGCGCTTGGGAGGCCCATCGCCCACGCGCGTTGGACCGAAAAGTCGTTGGGATACCCGTGGCTGGCGAAGGTCGATCCCTTCATGAGCGGGAGGCCGGGCGTGCCGTTATACTGCGGCGCGAAGACCGGAACAATGTATGTCCTCACGCCTGCGATCACAACCGACGCGTAAGCCTGTCCGCCGGCAGATCCCGCGACGATGCCATTGTCGTTGATCGCGACCGGCCCGAAGTCATTGCCCGCGCCGGCCAGTTGCACCATAGTTCCCGTCGTGGAATCGTAGATGAAAGGGGCACCGCCACCGTTGGATGTGGACGAATAACCAACAATTGTGCCGGCGTTGTTGATGGCGGTCGCGGAAGCGAAGAATGACCGATAATTTGGCTGGTTGACTCCCGGAACCGGATAAGTGCCTAGTTGGCCGAGGTCGACAAATTCTCCTTCGGCGGTCCATTTGAACGCGTGGGAGTTGTGATAAGCGTCAGTGCCGTAGTTAGTATAATATCGCGATCGGAAATCCCAATAAGTTCCAACCACGACACCGTTGTCGTTAATACCGTTTAGCTGAATGTTTCTCTCGCCCTCATTCTGGTAGGCAAATGGAGGGCCGCTCGTGGTGCCGGGCGACTGCAAAATCGTCAGTGTAGTCGACGAAGCAAGCGCGACAAACCCCCTGGAGCCAGAATAGTCTCCGCGTATGCCTGAGGCATTGCCGATGAAATCACCGCGGGCATTGATTCCGGTGAGCCACGGATCTCCGCTTGAGCCGGACACAGTGCCGAGATCTTGCCAGACCCCTGACCGAGTCCCGCGTAACACATGGCCAGTTCGATCAGTAGCACCGATGATGCCGTTGTCGGCGATCAAGATGGTGGGATACCAAGGGAGTCTCACTCCGAGCGAAGTGAAGGTTCCGTCGGCCGCCCAGTAGCAGGCAATAAAGGGCGGGTCACCGTTGTCGGGATCCGCCGGGTCCACGTAGAAACCCGTGACCTCTCCGCTCGAATTCACGCCAGTCGCCGTGCTGCCTGTGACGCCCGGAGGGTTGAGGTCTCGAATCGTCTGCGAAGCCGCGGACCAGCGATAGGCATGCCGCTCGCCGTTGGCGGCAAACGCACTGCCGACGACGTAGCCGTTCGCCACAGCTTTGACTTCGCCCCAGCCGCCCGGAGTCAGGGCAATGTTTACGGGGGTCAGCGTTTGGGCACCCGAATGATTGGAAACCGCAAGTGCGGCTAATGCGGAAACAGCCAGCAAGGCGCGCACGCCCGAAAGCACACGCTGGCCGAATCGACGGGTTTGGCGGTGTGGGTCAGGCTGCCTGTCAACACAGGCGGGAATGGATCGACATAAGGATCGCATGGGATTTGGTTTTTTCATTCGCTTATTCTTTCAGTCATCAGTTGGTATTGATTGTTTGGAATTGGCAGTCGCTGAGTGGCCCTTTGCACCCGTCGTGCCAAGCGGCTGAGCGGTCGTTTCCAACGCCAATGTTGACAGCCTTTCAGCCCGGCTGATCTACCGCGATGAGGTTGGGGCCGCCCCAGTCAGAAAATCTGGGACAGATGCCCTTGGGATTGCGTCGATCCGCAACTGAGGCACAGCCAAGCCGCTAGGACCGATGAAGCCAACTTTGGCCCGGCTGGAATCCAGTCGCGGACCGGAAATGGATAAAGAAAACCAGAGTGGCTGACGGCCGGAGAAATTTTCCACAACTTGAAATGCGCGAAACTGAAGCGCCGCGAAGTCTGAAGTGATTTTCCAATCAAATCGCAATCAATTTGCGATGAAGTTGCAAACAAAGTGCGATGAAAAGAGGGCCCACGAACCACACGAACCACACGAACCACACGAAAAAGCGGAGGAATCGAGAGAGAACGCCTGGTGCTTGACCGCGGTGAACGCGTTTCCCGTTCAACTCTCCTTGGCTTTCGTGTGTTTCGTGTGTTTCGTGGGCAAACTCCTTCGAGGTTCAGCGTTGCCGATATTCCGTCGCTTTGCCGACGTTTGTTCGCTGCAGGTCGCCGGTTTCGGTTAGCTTGCGGAGAATGTAGCAGGCGCGATGGATTCCAACGTTGAGCAGATGGCGGCATTCGGGATTGCTGATGCGGCCGTTGGCCTCCACATAACGAAGCACGCGATCCTCGTCACTCCCCGCGGCGAAACGGGAGATTCTTTTTTGCGGCGAATCTCCGTGTGCCGCGCCGGGATCCGTCTCCAGTGCAGCCGTGTCAACCGGGGACGACCAAATGCGCAGATGTTCCGAAGTGATCGGGCCGCCGCCGCTTTCAATCAAAGCCCGCTCAATCAGATTCTTCAGCTCTCGGACATTTCCGGGGAAGTCATAGCTTTCCAACTTCGCCAGCGCTTCCGCGCTGAACTCCGGCGCCGGCATGCCCATTTCATCGGACAATCGATTCAAAAAGTATTTCGTCAGCAGCGGAATATCCTCGCGCCGCTTGCGCAGCGGCGGCACTTCGATGGTGTAGGCGGCGAGCCGAAAGTACAGGTCTTTGCGAAACTCGCCCGCCTGAATGTGTGACTGCAATTCCGCGTTGGTTCCGGCGAGGATTCGAACTTCCACTTTCTTTCGGCGCGTGGAGGAACCGACCGGCTCAATCACACCGTCCTCGATCACCCGGAGCAGTTTGGCCTGTAAGTCGAGCGGCATGTCACCCACTTCATCGAGGAACAACGTTCCACCATCGGCCTGGACAAAGTATCCCGGATGATCCGACGTCGCCCCGCTGAACGCGCCTTTGACATGACCAAAGAACGCGGACTCACCGAGTTCCTTCGGGATGGCGGAGCAATTCACAGCGATGAACGGGCCTTTGGCGGTTGCGCCGCCGCAATGAATGGCGCGCGCGATCAGCTCTTTGCCAACTCCGCTCTCCCCCAGAATGAGGACATTGGTATTGGAGAAAGGTTGGAGCTTTCGAATGGCGTTCAGGACTTCGGAAAAAGCCGGGCCTTGGCCGATAAAACCGGACACGCCCCAGCGCCGCGCCTCCTGCTCGGATAGTATGGAAAGCTGCTGGTCCGCTTTCTTCAGCGCGGTTTCAGCGCGCTCTCGCCGCTCGACCTCCTGTTGGAGGGCGCGCGTGAGGCGATGATTTTTGAGGTGCGTTTCAATTCGAATAAAGACTTCCTCTTCTTGAAAAGGTTTGGTGATGTAATCGACCCCGCCGGACCTAAACCCTTCCACCACGCTTCGGGTCTCGTTTTGAGCCGTGATGAAGATGACAGGGATGTGAGCCGTCGAGGGGTCCTGTTTGAGGCGGCGGCAGGTTTCAAAACCGCCCAGCCCGGGCATGATCACGTCAAGGAGGATCAATTCCGGCGGGTCACTCTGCACCAGCTTCAAGGCAATCTCGCCGCTGGGCGCCGCGGCGACAGCGTAGCCTTGCGAATCGAGCAGTTGGCAAAGCACGGCCCGGTTCGCGTCGGTGTCATCAACCACGAGAATGGCTGCGCCGCGCAAGTTCACAGGTTTACGGTTCATGCAAAAGTCAGGCCAAGTGGTTCAGAAGCCCACGAAAGGCGATCTGCCCACGAAACACACCAAAAACACGAAAGGGAAGGGTCCTGTCGAATCCATGCTGTTTTCGTGTGGTTCGTGTGTTTCGTGGGCCATCGGTCTATGGGTCCATCTTGTCCAGGATTTCCAGAATCTTCTCCATCTCCCCTTTCTGATTCAAGACCTCCAATCCAGCCGCCAACCGCCGGCCCTCGTCTCCTAGTTGTTCGACTTCCCCCAGGCATCGTCTGAATTCCACGATCCGATAGGATTTTGCCGACGTGCGCAATCGCGAGAGCAGCGGTTCAGGCAGAAGCACGCGCGCCTCCGCCGCCGGCTCACCCAGCTTCGCCGCCGCCCCCGTCTCTGCGGGCCGTTCGTATTCGAACTGGACCGACAATACGAGGCCCAGACAAGCGGCGATCCGCGCCACGCGGAAAGGTTTACCAACAAAATCGTCGAAGCCGCTCTCCAGATAGCTCTTCTGTTCGTGGGCCAGGACCGACGCCGAAATGGCCACGAGTTTCATTCGTCCCGTTCCGAACTGCTCGACGATCTTGGTTTTTAGCTCAAGCCCGTTCATCCCTGGCATCCGAATATCGCTGAAGACGATGTCCGGAATCTCAGTTCGAATCAGGTCCAGCGCTTGTTCGCCACTCTGCGCCACCCGAACCTGGCAGCCCAGCGAAGCCAGGATTTGGTACAACACTTGCCGGTTCTCCTCGATGTCATCCACGATCAATGCGTTCACCGGGTATCCGGCGGCCAGGCGCGAAGGTTCCCGGAGTTCCGGTGTGGCCGGCGCTTCCAAGCGGTCGAACGCGGACCCGAGAGGAACCGTGAAATGGAACGTGGCACCTTCGCCAGCCGCCGAGCGCAATCCGATCGTTCCGCCCATGAGTTCCGCGAGCCTCTTGGAGATTGCTAGGCCCAGACCCGTTCCGCCCTTCTTCGCGCCTGCGCCGACCTGGACGAAGGGCGCGAACAGTTTGTCCTGAGCGTCGGCGGGAATGCCATGACCAGTGTCGATGATCTCGAAGGTGAAGGTTGAGATCTGAGAGTTGAGAGTTGAGGGTTCCGAAAAGAGTGTTTCAGTTGGGACGGGGAGCGCACCCGCCTCGGTTGCTGTGGCGGGCGCCTCGCCCGCCACTCCGGAACGCGCTTCAAACAGCCCCTTGGCGATGGTGTCGTCCGACGCGGGAACGTCCGGCGGGGGCGCCGGTCGCGACACGCGAGGGCGCGTGTGCTCCCCGGAGGCGGATCTGAAGGTCTGCCCTACCACGCGCAAGGTAACCCGGCCCGTGTCGGTGAATTTGACGGCGTTGCCGAGAAGGTTGATCAACACCTGGCGTAATTTCCCCTCGTCGCCATGCACTGGAATCGAGTCGAGCTCCGAGGTTAACCGCAAAGAACGCAGAGAGCGCAAAGAGGGTTCAGAAGAGTCAACCACGGATGACACGGATGGACACGGATAAGAAGTGTTCCCAGTTTTTCCTTCATCCGTGTGATCCGTGGTGAGATCTTTGCCACTCTCCGGCGTCGCGATCTTTGCGTTCTCTGCGTTCTTTGCGGTGAATTCGGCTCCGCACTCAAACTCCACGCGCCATTCCAGTCCTTTCTCCTGGCAGCGGATTTGAAACATCGCCGCGACTTCGTGAATCAATTGCGTCAAATCAAAATCGACGGCCTGCAGTTCCATCCTTCCCGCCTCGATCTTCGATAAGTCCAGCACGCTGTCGATCAGAGTCAGCAAGTGGTCGCCGCTGGCTTCGATCGTGTTTACGGCCGTGCGGTCCTCGGCGGGCAGGCCGGGTTTTCGCCGCAGGACTTGCGCGTATCCCATGATGGCATTGAGCGGGGTGCGAATCTCGTGGCTCATGTTGGCCAGGAATGCGCTCTTGGCTCGATTGGCCGTCTCCGCCGCCTCTTTCGCTTCGAGCAATTGACGGTTCTTCACCTCCAATTCCTCGCGAGCCTGAGTTTCTTGTTCGAGCACCTGTTCGCGCAAACGCGCTGCTTCCCGCCGCTTGCCGACGTAAAGCGCGCGGGCGACAAAAGCCCAGACCAACAGTCCGCCAAACGCGCCGCCGACGGGCGTCAGAATCCAGGCGTTGGCATGCCAGGGGACGATCACGTGCATCATCACTCGGGTGGGCGCGGAGTAATTCAGATCGCGGTCGATCGCCTGGACTTCAAAGCTGTAGGAGCCTCGTTTCTCCGGCACCCAGTCAAAGCGTCGGTCCTTGGTCACAGCCGCGAACACCGTTTCGCCGGCATGGTTGGCTAGCCGATACCAGAACTGGCGCTTTTCGGGATGGGTTTTCAAATCGATTTCCCGGTACTCCCAGGTCACGCGATTGCCGGTCATGATCTTTGGAAGTGCCGCGAAATTCGTGACGACCTGATTGTTCAATTGCATTTCGAGCAAACGAACGGATGGGGGTGTCCTTGTGGGGCGGTATCGGGTCAGGCCGCCATCGGCAAAACCCAAGAGAAGCGAGTCATCGGTGTCCGGTGCCATGGCGAAGACTCGATCTCCCACCAGTCCGTCTCTCCGATCGAGCATCGTGACCGCTTTCCCATCGTAACCCAACAAACCGCCGCGGTCGGTCCCCATCCAGATAATGCCGTCCTGAGTGCGCGCACTGCACCAGACATGCTGGTCGGGCAGTCCGTTGGTGGAGGTGATGGAAACACGCCGGAATCCGTTCAAGAGCGGGTCCGGAGAATTCATTTCCTTTGTAGCAGCCGCGGTGACGAGGCTTTGATCGCCGGTTTTTTTCTCGACCTCTGAGTTGGCAGCAAGGAGTCTCCTGACGTCGGCTGCTACATTTGAAAGCGGTTCGAGACGATGCAGTCCCACGCGGCTGCCAATCCATAATACGTTCTCCGGGTCCCGCCGCAGGTTGAACACCCCACCAGTCGGTATGCCGAGTTTCTCACGAGAATCCTCGATCTTACCGTCTCGATATCGGGCCAATCCTCCGGACGTACCGATCCATACCCCGCCGTTCGCATCCGCGGCAACGCCCCATACTTGATTGTCCGGGAGGCCGTGGGCGGTGGTAAACGACACTGTTTCTCCGGTCTTCGGATTGAAACGGGACACACCCTCCCCTTGCCAGCCGTGGCCATACCAGAGGTTGCCCTGATCGTCGCTGCCCAAAGCCATGGCCCACCGATTCTCCAGCGCCTTCGCCAAGACCAGCCGCGCACCCTCGAGCTTGAAAATCCCGTGGTCCGCACCGAACCACCATGTGCCATCGCGGGAACGATGGATTTGGCGTACGTAGCGTCCCTGAAGATTGTCGAACTCGGAACGCAGGTTGTTGTCATCGACGTGAAACACTCCTCCCCACTCCGTTCCGGCCCAGAATCCGCCGGCGGGGTCCGGCTCTACCGCGAAAATGGCCAATGTTCCTCCTTGAGCCTTGCTGAGGCCATCCCGTTTTGTGAAACGAATGAAGCCTTTCGTGTCGAACCTGAGAACACCCTGATTAGTGGCGCACCAGAGAACGTCATCGGAGTCCGCGTAAATGTCATACACGTCGCGGCAACCGAGTCCATCGTGCTCCGTGAAATTCACCACCGTTTCTCCCTTCAATCTCGACAGACCTTCTGGGGTCGCGAACCAGATGGCTCCATCCGACGTTTCGGCGATCGCGAAAACCCGGTCGCTCAGCAGGCCATCCTCACTGCCGATTCGGTCCCAGTTCGTCCCGTTGTAGCGATAAGCGCCGGGAGCACCGAGGGCATTGGAAAACCAAATGGCGTTGTCCCGCGCTCGATAGAGCCGCTCGGCCCGGCGCTGGCAGAATCCGTGAAATGGGTCCAATCGCGAAGATCCCGCACTATCAAACCGCACGACGCCGCCCATGGTGGCCACCCAGGTCGAGCCGTCGGCTGCCCGCAAAAGCGAACTGACTTCGACGCTCGGGAGCCCCATCTTTACTGTCATGTCGATCAGTTTTCCTTGGGCGTATTGGAACAGCCCCGATTGACCGCCAAACCAAAGCGTGCCGTCCGCGTCGGTGATGATCGAGGTGATCGGCTTCCTCGGGAGAGACTCGTTGAACGAACTCTCTTTCATCCCTCCCTCGCCCAAGCGGCTCATGCCGCCACTGGTTCCAACCCACAGAGAGCCGTCCACTGAGAAATGCATGGCATTGACCTCGATCCCGGGAATCTCCGGCGCCGAGGCCATCAGCTTCATCTCCAAACCATCGTAGGCATAAAGGAACGACTCGGCCGTTCCGACCCAGAGCCGGCCGTCAGGACCCGGTTGAATCCTTCGAACGGGCACTGCCCTGAGCCCTTGGGCCACGGGCAGGATCTTCCAATTCCCTTTCTTGGCTTCCGGGAAGACAAACCTTATTTGGGCCTGCGGTCTGCCGGGTTCGACCAACAGGTTTGTCAAACCCAACGTATTTGTCCGATTCACCGGAGCAACAAATCCATCGGGACCGTGGGCACGAAATCGGTACTGGCCACGCCGCAGATTGACAAATCGAAAAATCCCGTTCGTGTCCGTGAGAACGGTTTCGGAAAATTGAGGGAGTTTCCTGGGAAAGCTCACCGGGAGCGCTGCTCCAACGTTATCGGTTAGGGCATCGCTGCCGCGATGCCCTGGCTCCAAAGCCGGATCTTCGCTCGGCCCGTTCTGGCTGGAATTCGGGCGGACCGGCAGGTCCGCCCTACCGGGAGAGGAGGAATCGGAAACAGGGATGGCCTGCACGACAATGGCGTTTTGCGGCGAACCGTCCAGGGCCAGAACTTGGCCGGAAATCGAGACGGCCTCCTGCAACGACACTTCCAGTTTCCGTCGTTCGCCGGGCCGCAATGCTACCTCGGACAGCCAAGTCCCCGTTTCGCCGTGCGTAACTCTCACGTCATAGGTTTTTGCCAACGGATAGAGGCTGGCC
>JACPRI010000043.1 GCA_016190065.1 Verrucomicrobiota bacterium | reverse complement strand
CCTGGCCCACGGCGTGCAACCGCGCGATCACGTCCGAAGCGCCGTGCGGCACGCGCAACTCCACGAACTGGCGGGCCGGGCGCAGCAGGCTGCCTAACTCGGACAGCAGCCCGTCGGTGCCGGTGCCTTCCACAGCGGAGACCGCAACTGCATTGGCAAAACGCTCGCGATGCAAGTCCAGCGCTTCGCCATTCGTCAGCCGATCAATCTTGTTGAAGACCATCAGCGTTGGTTTGTCTTGAGCGCCGATTTCGGCCAGGACGGTGTTCACGGCTGCGATCCGTTCGTCGGCGTGCGGGTGGCTGATATCGACGACGTGCAACAACAGATCGGCCTGGACGACTTCTTCGAGCGTCGCTTTGAAAGCTTCCACGAGCCGGTGCGGCAGCTTCCGAATAAAGCCCACCGTGTCGGACAGAAGAACATTTTGATTGGTCGGCAGCCGCAGGCGCCGGGTCGTCGGGTCGAGGGTGGAAAACAGCTTGTCCTCCACGAGAATCGAGGCCTGGGTCAGCCGGTTCAGGAGCGTGGATTTCCCGGCGTTGGTGTATCCGACGATCGAGGCCAGCGGCCATTGATTCCGTTTGCGGCCCTGACGCTGAGTCGTGCGCTGCCGCCGAACGGTCTCCAACGCTTCGGTGATCTTGTCGATCCGCACCTGAACCCGGCGGCGGTCCGTCTCCAGTTGCGTTTCGCCTTCGCCGCGCATGCCGATGCCGCCCTTTTGCCGGGAAAGGTGAGTCCAGTAACGCGTCAAGCGGGGCAGCAGGTGCTGCAACTGCGCCAGCTCCACCTGCAGCTTGCCTTCCCGAGTGCGCGCGCGTTGGGCAAAGATATCGAGGATCAACGCGGTTCGATCGAGAACCTTGCATTCAAAAATCTTCTCGAGGTTGCGGCTTTGCGCCGGCGACAGATCGTCGTCGAAAATCACGGTGTCCACGTCCTTTTGCCGGCACTTCGCGGAGAACTCCTCGGCTTTGCCGGAGCCGATAAACGTCGCCGCCAAAGGCGTCTCCAGTCGCTGGACTCCCTCGCCGACGACGTCGCCGCCGGCCGTTTTTGTCAGCTCGGCCAATTCGCTCAGGGATTCATCGATGTCCCAGCGGCTGCGCCCTTTTAACTCCATTCCCACAAGGAAGACGCGCTCGGTGCGCTGGGTGGCGGTCGAAATCAGTGCTTTCAAATCGTGACGGAGACTATACCCGGCGTGGCCTGCTCATCAAGCGTTCAACGACCGACTCTGGGCTTTCGTCCGGCTGAATCATCACCCACTCCAAATCCAGTTGGCGGCGGAACCAGGTCCATTGTCGCCTGGCCAACTGCCAGGTGCGCTGCTTGACCAGCGCGACTGTTTCTTCCAAGGACCTCTCGCCGCGCAGATGCTCGACCACCTGCCGGTAGCCGATCGCCTGCATCGCCGTTGGATTTTCTGTCAAGCCCAGATCCATCAGGTGTTCAGTTTCCTGGACCAGGCCACTCCGGAACATAGTCTCCACGCGCTGATCAATTCGCTTCCGAAGATCTTCGCGCGCTCGTTCCAGCCCAAAAAAACGCCGTTCGGAGGCGTGTTGGACGCTGCGTCGTCCCGTCCAGGCTGCCCGCTGCTCAGAATAAGGTCGGCCACTCAGACGGATAACCTCGACTGCGCGGACGACGTGGCGCCGATTGTCCTTATCAATCTGGGCATACATCAACGGGTCGTTCCGGCGTAATTCTTCGAGCAGATCTTCCAACGGCATCTGTTCCATCTCCAGACGAACTGCCGCCGCGGCCGCGGGCGCCTCGCCGAGACCTTCCAGCAGCCCCTTAAAATATAAGCCTGTGCCGCCGCAAATGATCGCGGTTCTCCCTCGGCTCCTGATGCCCGCCACAGCCGTCTCGGCCCGTTTGACCCATCCCGCCGCGTCAAACGGCTCGGTCACATCCACGACGTCCACGAGGTGATGAGGCACTCTGGACCGTTCGTCAGGACTCGGTTTCGCAGTGCCGATGTCCAGCCCGCGAAAAACCTGCATCGAATCGGCGGAAATGATTTCCCCTTCTACCCGCTCCGCGAGAAGACACGCGATGGCGGACTTCCCGACAGCGGTCGGGCCACCGAGCAAGATGACGCCTTCCAAAGTCACCTGAGCCACTGCACAATGGCCGCCCTAGGCGCTGGCTTCGCCCGCCGGATTCTGGGCGCGGCCATTCCGCCAGGACAACAAAAACAACAGGCCGACGCCGATGCAGATGGCGCTATCCGCCACGTTAAACGCAGGAAAACCGATTTCGCCGCCGCCACGCTGGTTGACGTAAAAGCGAATGAAATCGATCACGTGGCGCCTGTCTTCATGGACTCGGTCAATGAGGTTGCCCACAATTCCGCCGAAAAGCAGGCCCAGCGCGATCTGCCCTGTCGCCGTGCCAGACTCGAAGTGGCGTCGGCCCAGGAAAAGAACCACCAATGCCAGAACCGAAATCAGGGCCAATACTTCGTTGTGTTCTCGAAAAAGGCTCCAGGCCGCGCCGGTGTTGCCCCAGTGGACCAACTTGAAGAAGCCATCGACCACGATCCACTCCCGCATATAAGGGAGGTGGCGCTGAACCAAGTATTTTGTCACTTGATCAGCCAGAACGATCAGCCCTGCCGCCATCGCGATGCGCATGTTGGAATGCAAAGCCATTACTATTTCGTGGACTTTGAAGGGTTGCCGCGGTGTCTAAATGTCCTCTATTTAGAAGAGGCCCGGATCCCGCGCAAGTTCTCGTTTGAGGGTTTAGGGCAAGTCTAACCGGTCAACTCATGCGCATCGGCATCAGCACGTAGAGAAACGGTCCGTTGATCTTGAGCACGCCAGGGCTGAGTTCGTCGATGAGTTCCAGGAATACTTCATCATTGTCCAGCGCGCGCAGTGGGTCCATCAAGTAAGCCGGATTGAAAGCGATGGCCATATCCTTTCCTTTGTAATTGATAGCTAAACTATCGCGAGCTTCACCGACATCCGGCGTATTCGCCGTGATGGCGAGGTTATTCTTGGAGAACGCCAGCTTCACCGAATTAGATTTTTCACTGGTCATGATCTCGGCGCGTTTTAGCGCCTGCCACAATTCTTCACGCTGAATGGGCACTCTTTCTTTGACTTGCGTGGGGATCACTTGGCGGTAATTCGGATAATTGCCTTCGACTAGCTTTGAGATAACAACAACTGCTACGCCCCCTTCGCCGCGCAAGTTGAACGCAACCTGATTCTCTCGAGGCCGGACTTCAATATTGCCAGTGCCCTGCAATAGACGAATTAGCTCATTCACGGCCTTCGTTGGCACTATGAACTCCAAGTTCACGCCCTCCAAACCCTCCGCTTCCTCATCAACCAAGGCCAATCTTCGACCGTCCGTCGCCACCATCGTCACTTTGTTTTCTTTCACGCTGAAAAAGATGCCATTCAGCACAAAACGCGTTTCATCAGTTGATATCGCGTAACTCGTCTTGCGCAGCATGCTCCGGAGCTTCTCTTGCGGGAGAACTACGGCGCGGGTCTCCTTAAAGTTGGGCACGGGCGGGAATTCCTCCGGCGCCATCCCATTGATGCGAAAGAAAGAGGCCCCGCATTCGAGAGCACAAGCATTCTTATCATCCACATCCAACTGCACCTCTAAAGCTCCAAGCTCACGCACGATGCCGAAAAGCCTTTTGGCGGGCAACGTGACCGCTCCGGGCTTGGCCACCTTCGCTTCCACGGAGCATGAAACCGTCACATCCAGGTCCGTCGCGGTCAGTTCCAGCATGCCGTCACCTGCATTCAGCAAGACATTCGAGAGTATAGGCAAAGTCGTCCTTGTGCTGACCACATTTTGCACGGCTTGCAAACCGACGATGAGTTGCTCTTTGGCAATGGCAAGTTTCATGACAGATCTAATACTGTGAAATCTTATATTGGAAGTAGAGTCTTATTATGGGTTGTGAATAATTGAAACAACCCATGGTGTCAAGGTTAGCTCAAGGACTTAGGCGCAATTGGCAGGGAGGTACAACTTAGAAATAGATGGCGAACTACACGGAGCAGGCGAGTTGTTCGCACAAATCCAAGCAGGAATAAGCAGGTTATTCAAACTATCGGAGTGGTTTGGCCGTGGCTGTGGGTCAGGGCAGGCACAGACACAGGAAGGCCCAGTTTGAAAAGAGGAGCAGCATCCAAAAGCGGAAAGAGAAGAAGAGAGGGATTTGGCGCCACGAGAAGCCGGCGTGGCGGAAGCGAGGGCAAGTAAGCCAGAGCAGAAACCAAACGATGATGGCGCTGACAACCAGGAAAGTCAGAGGGTTTAGACTAAGCGCCGAGGCAAACTCGAAACGAGCTAGCGCAGCCAAACACCGCGTCGAGCCGCAGAGAGGGCAGGGCAATCCGGTGAACACACGCATCCCGCAAGGCGGCAGTGTCAGAGCGAGATTAGACAGGCATGACGCCAGAAGCATCAGGCTCAGCACGCAAGCCATGAGAGACGGCGGAATAAAGTTTGTGTCTGTCCGGTGCTGCTGCGGAACGGACGTTCTCTGCCAGGCGCCTGAGATTGTTG
This sequence comes from Verrucomicrobiota bacterium, assembly GCA_016190065.1. Taxonomy (GTDB): domain Bacteria; phylum Verrucomicrobiota; class Verrucomicrobiia; order Limisphaerales; family SIBE01; genus VHCZ01. The sequence goes on along the minus strand of JACPRI010000043.1, from coordinate 2,526 downwards.
TCCAGCGCGTGCTGATGCTCATGGTCCGTTTTTCAAACTGCTGTTGCGCAGGATGGAGAGGCTGCTGCCCAACGCCCAGAACCAGGCCACGGTGAACAGGAGCACGCCTGTTAAAGCCTTTGCCAGGTGCGGGCCCGCCTCGGTGGGCAGGTGCTTGAGCGCCAGCCATGCTTTCACGAGCCAGAAGGCCCAGATGAGAGTGAGGCCGAAACCTGTCAGCGCCATGGCCATTTGCATCAGGCCCGCCACCCGCCCCAGAATCCAAGAGCCAAGCCCGGGCAGAATGAGCAGGTTCGCCGCAACGCAAGCCCACGCCGTCGGACGGTCAAGCAGGCGAGGTGGAACGCGGGCCAAAAACATCTTCATAAGCGTACACTACCGCGCCGGTAGCGAGCGGCAAAGTCACGAACACGCCGATTCCCAAAGCGAGCACGCCTGCCAGGAGAATGACCACGGTTAAAACGAAAAGAGCAAAGACCGACCACCAAGACATCCACGTGCGCGAGACGACCTTCCGGCTCAGTTCAAGCGCAGGCCAGAAGTCGAGCTGCCGGTCAATGATCAGCAGCGGGCCAAACCCAAGCCAGGCGACCATCAGATAGATGCCCGGCAGAAAGCACAGGAACAGCCCAAGCGTGATCAGGACCGTCGTCACGATGCCAGCGAGTAAAAGTTGGATAAAGTTGATTTGAAAGCCAGCGAACGCGTCGGCGAAATCGGCTTCCAATCCGCGAATTCGCTTCAAGAACAGCCAGTCTAGTCCAGCCCACAGGACGAGACTAAGGACGATGCCGAGAATCTGGCCGATCAGCGGCACGAACTCCAGCGCAACGTGAATCAGGAGCATGACGGCGGACGCGCCGACCAGCAGCCAAAAATTTTCCTTCAGCAGCGTCCAGCTTCGGGTGATGCAGAGTCCGATGTCGAGGAACTCCGCGCGCCGGGCGTATTCGTTGGCCAGCACGGTGGCGTCCGCGCCCGACAGAGAAGTTGTCGGGCCTGAGCTAGAGCGGGGCTGTGCCGCCAGGGCGTCGGCAAACTCCGCGAAGCTGCCCAGTGTTTTCCACTCGTTCGCTCCGTCGATTTTCGCCCTTGTGTCGCGGTTAGCCCGCCCTTCCAGAATCCATTGGCGAATTTGGTCCGCACTGACCGGACCGTACTCTAGCTGGTCGCCGCCAATGATTCGGTACATAAAACTCCCAGCGCGGTGTCAGCGAGGCAAGTTTTTGAGGATCTTCTCGAAGACGTCCGTGGTCTTGATCAAGACCGCGAACAAGATGTAATCCACAAGAGCGATAATAATCCCCGCCCAAGCCAGCCCGGTGCCGGAATACTGCTGCGGTTTCCGGTTGATCTGAGCCAGTCCAATGCAGGAAAAAATCAGCCCCAAAGTGGCAAAGATCGGACCGCAGCACACAATCCCCAAGAGGCTGCAGGTCAGTCCGGCGATGGCCATGCTATTATTGCGGGCGCCGGTCGCGAGGTTCGGCGAAAGCGGAGGAGAAGACGGAGGAGGAGGGCCCGCAGCTAAAGGTGGCGGTCCGGTCAGGGCGGCTGGCCCCAGCACTTCCACGAATTCGGGAAAAGCAGAGAGCGGCTTCCAAGGTCCATCTTCGAAGCGGGCAATCGTTTGTCCATTAGCGCGGCCTTCTTTGATCCATTGGATGATTTGGTCGGCGGTGACGGGCCCATATTCCTTCTTGTCTGCCCCGACAATTTTGTACATGGCCGCGAGTCTCCGGGAATCCCTGATCTCCGTCAAGATCGGCCAAGTTCGTCGAGTTTCGCCCGCGCTTGCCCGGAATCGATCAACTGGGATGCCAATTCAATCCCGTCGTGCATCGATCGCGTCTTGGCCGCAACGAACAACGCCGCGCCGGCGTTGAGGAGCACCGCGTCGCGCTTCGGCCCGCGGTCGCGGCCCGCCAGGATCTCGCGGACGGTCCGGGCGTTGGCCGAGCGGTCGCCGCCGGCGAGGTCTGCCAAACTGGCCGGGCTTTGCCCAAACGGTTCTGCCGCGTGAGTGGAAATGGAAAAACCCCGGTCCTGGTAGAATTCCGCGATCGTGTTCTCTCCCAGCGTGGACAGCTCGTCGAGAAATCCCTCCCCCGCGCCTCCGCTCACCACCATGCCGCGGCGCACGCCAAGGGATTGAAGGACGCGCGCCATCGGCTCGCAGAGCCGGGGTTGCGGCACGCCGATGAGCTGCGCCGAGGGGCGCGCCGGATTCAGCAGCGGGCCGAGGAAATTGAAGATCGTGCGCTGGCCGCGCTCTGCACAGAGCTTCCGGGCGGGACCGATATGTTTGAACGCCGGATGATATTTGGGCGCGAAAAAGAACGCGAAGTTGTGTTCGCGTAACGAGGCTGCCGCTTGCTCAGGCGTCAGGTCGATCGGGATGCCCAATTCCTCGAGCACGTCGGCGCTCCCCGCCTTCGAGGTGATCGCCCGGTTGCCATGCTTGGCGACGGCAATCCCGGCCGAAGCCACCACCAAAGCGACGGTCGTGGAGATGTTGAAGGTGTT
>JACPRI010000394.1 GCA_016190065.1 Verrucomicrobiota bacterium | reverse complement strand
GGGTATCGGTCGCCGACGGTTATAAACAGCCCGAGGTTTCCTCGCCGGCGCTCCTGGAAGATTTCAAGAGGATCGTGGCCAATTACGCCGCGCGCACGGGGCGCGCTCTGAATCATGTGCGCGATTGTGGACTGGCAATCGGTAAGCCTGGCTGCGGGCGCGTCCGGGATCGTAACCCAATTCTTTGCCCTGGTTGAAATAGACGAAGGAAAGCTTGTCGAAATGGCCGTGGAACCCGCCGAACGGCCCAAAGGTGAATGCGGCGGTCGCCGCGCCGGCGCGCAAGATCGCATGTCCAGCTCCCGAATGAAGGGCGCTCACCAAGTTGAGGATGCTTGGCGTCGCTTTCTCCGTCCGTCCGTAAAGCACCGAGTCCCAGGTGGGAAGTGCCGGCAGCAGTGCCAGGAACGCTGGTTCCCGCCAGCGGTGATAGGCCGATTCATAGCGGCTGCCGGGCACGCGCGTGGTCGTGGCATCTCCAAAGCGCGGCAGCGTTCCGTCCGCCATCCGATACGCTAAGGCCACCGCGTACATTTCCTTGAGCTGCGGCGCGGCATACAGATCGAGGCCCAACCTTCGGGCCGTTTCCACGATCTGTTCCACTGCGCCCAGCGTGTAGAAGTGATATCCCCAGGAATTCTCATACCACATGCCACCGGGCAGCACGGACGCCTTCATCTGAAAATGAAATCCGTTCTGCGGATCATCAATCGCCTGACGGACCAGGTCGGCCCGGTCGAGCACACCGCCAATCAGGATGAAGGCTGCGTTGTGGTACGTTTGCCAGTTGCTCTTTCCCGTTTTGTGTTTGGCGATATTGTCCGAAACCTTCAACAGAAAATCCTCGCGAATTCCCCGGTGGTCTTCCGCTGAAAAGACGTCTGACTGCCTCACCAGATCATAGGCTGCGCAGACCGGGCCGATCCAACCGGCCTCCGTGAGCGTTTGCTCGAAGACGTGCCCGCCCGATTTGCTGGGCGGATCGGTCAGTTTTCCCATGTTGGCGCTGTGATAGGGATACTTCGTGTAACGCTCCGCGTAACCGATCAGTATCTCGCGCGCCCGGCGGGCATATTTCGCTTCGTCCGTCAATCCATACGCCCAGGCGCAAGCCGACAAATCTCGAGACAAGCGCTGGTGCATCCGGCTGTAGATCACGTTGTCGTACGGATAACCGCTATAGGTCTGCCGGCATTTCGGGCACCGATGGTGGTTTGTGTCGATCGTCTCCAGAGCGAGCTGACACGGGTCGCACTGATACCACTGGTTGTGCTGTCCGCCTTCGGGTGGGAACACGACCGCACGTTTCAACGCCTCGTCAGCCGAGTTGATTTGCGTAGCCACCGCATTGTGCTCCGGCCCGTTGGCCCGGTAGGCCTGCCGAAGGCGCGCCAGTTCCTCAGGCGAGCAGGCGACCGCCGGCCAGCGCTGCGGACTGGGCAAACTGATCGCGACAGGTTCAGACGCGTTCAGCGTGGAACAAGCGACAGCGAAACGCCCGCACAACAACAGCAGGAATAAGCTCTTTCGAATTCCCTTTGCCATGATCTTCCCTCCCATCTTGAATGCCGAGATTTCTCTTTTCATCACGAATTAGACGTTCGCTCTTGGAAAATCTTGGAACAAGATTTGGGATTACATGGCCGGTGTCTCGTGACGCATTCCATGAACCGTCGTTCAGCCACTTTTGGCTCGATCTTGGTTTTCGGCGGTGCGAAGAATCTCCCACAACAAATTCGAGGGAGAAACATTATGACTTCAAAACATCGCGTGTCTCGGCGGGAGTTTCTACAGGCTTCTGCCGTGCTCACCACTGTGGTCGCCCTGCAAACCAAAGCCGATGCGTCAGCGCAAGAGCAGACCGTGCAGGAATCGGGTTCGGGCTGGTTTGACCGCCCGATGCGCTGGGCGCAACTCACATTGGTGGAGGACGACCCGGGCAAGTTCGATCTGAAATTCTGGCTGGATTATTTCAAACGCACGCATTCCGACGCCGCCTGCCTCAGCGCGGGCGGTTGCGTGGCGTATTATCCGACGAAGATTCCTTTCCACCACCGCAGCCAATGGCTGGGAGAAATGGACCCGTTCGGCGAGCTGGTTGCGGGTTGCCGCAAGCTCGGCATGGTCGTGATCGCGCGCACGGATCCGCACGCCACGTACGACGACGTGAAGGAAGCGCATCCGGACTGGATCGCGGTGACGGCGGACGGCCAGCCGCGCCGCCACTGGGCCTCGCCGGAAATGTGGGTCACGTGCGGCCTCGGTCCGTACAACTTCGAGCACATGACGGAGGTTCACAAAGAGATCATGTCGCTCTATCGAGTGGATGGAATTTTCATCAACCGCTGGGACGGCTCCGGGATGTGCTATTGCGAGCATTGCCAAAAGAACTTCAAGGTGGCGACCGGTCTTGATCTGCCCAGAACGAGCAATCCAGCCGACCCGGCCCGGAAACAGCACACGCTCTGGCGCCAGCAGCGGCTCTTCGAGCTTTGGAGGCTCTGGGACACGGAAGTTCGAAAAATCAATCCGAATGCCGCCGTGATCCCTAACACCGGGGGCGGCGCTCTGAGTTCGCTCGACATGAAAAAAATCGGCGAGCTGGCGGAGACGTTGATGGCGGATCGGCAAGCGCGGCGCGGGTTGACGGCCCCGTGGGCCAATGGGAAGAACGGAAAGGAATTTCGCTCCACCATGGGCAAAAAACCGATCGTCGGAATTTTCAGCGTGGGAGTGGAAGAGCCGTATCGCTGGAAAGACTCCGTGCAGAGCGAAGCGGAAATCCGGATCTGGGTGGCGGACGGCATTGCCAACGGTCTGCGACCGTGGTTCACGAAATTCTCCGGCACACTGCACGATCCCCGCTGGCTGAAAATCGTGGAGGACATGTACAAGTGGCATCATCAGGTGGAGAAGTATTTGCGCTACGAGACGCCGATTGCCCGCGTGGGACTGGTTTATTCCCAGCAGACCGCGTGGTTTTATGGCGGCAACCAGGCTCGTCAAAAGGTGGAAGACCACGCGTTGGGCGTGTATCAGACGTTGATCGAGGCGCGCATCCCCTTCGAGATGGTGCACGACCGTTTGCTGGACGCGCCGCACGTCGATCAATTCAAAACCCTCATCCTGCCGAACATCGCCGCGCTTTCCAACGCGCAGTGCGATCAACTTCGCGATTTCGTCCGGCGCGGCGGCAGTCTCGTGGCCACCCACGAGACGTCCCTTTACGACGAAAACGGCGGCCGCCGGGAAAACTTCGGCCTGGCCGACCTGTTCGGCGTCTCCTTCAAGGGCCGGGTCGAAGGGCCGATGCAGAATTCGTATCTCCACTTGGAGAACGATCCGGCCACCGGGAAGCGCCATCCGATCCTGGCGGGTCTCGAAGAGGCGCCGCGAATCATCAATGGCGTCTGGCGCGTGGAAGTCGAGCCGGTGGAAAAATTTTACAACACGCCCCTGACGTTGATCCCTTCCTATCCCGATCTGCCGATGGAGAAGGTTTATCCCCGCGTGGCGAAGACGGACAAACTGCAGCTCTTTCTGCGCGAGCTGGGCCGGAGCCGGATCGTGTATTTCCCGTGGGACATTGACCGCACGTTTTGGGAAGTCCTGTGCCTGGATCACGGACGGCTCCTGCGCAATGCCATCGAATGGGCGACGAATGAGGAACGGCAGGTCGCCGTCACCGGCCCTGGCGTGCTCGACGTCACCGCGTGGCTGCAAAAGGACGCCATGACGATTCACCTCGTCAACCTCACCAATCCCATGATGATGAAAGGACCGTTCCGGGAATTGATCCCGCTGGGCGAGCAGCGGGTTCGCGTCCGGCTGCCGCAGGGCAAGCGCCCGAAGAAAGCTCAGTTGTTGGTGCGGGGCAAACCGGCCGCGTTTGTGGAAGGCGTCAGTTCCATCGGCCTCGTCGTGCCTTCAATCCTGGACCACGAAGTCGTCGCGATTGATTTCGTGTAATGAACCCAACCGATCAGTACCTCAGCAAATGTCGGGAATTGATCGCTCACGCGCAACGCCAAGCGTCGGCGATCCAACAAGCCGCGGATTGGTTCGCCGAGACGATTCTCGCCGGACGCATGGTCCATTTATTCGGCTCCGGTCACAGCCGGATTTTGGTCGAGGAGATGTGGCCGCGCTACGGCTCGTTTCCAGGTTTCAATCCGATCGTCGAACTCTCTCTCAGCTTTCACAATTTGGTGGTGGGTCCAAACGGGCAACGGCAAGCGATGTTCCTGGAAAACGTGAGCGGCCTGGCGGAGCGCATTCTGCGGAACTTTGATTTGTCGCCGAAAGACAGCGCGCTGGTCGCTTCGTCGAGCGGCTGCAACATTGTGCCGATCGAGATGGCGGCTGGTTTCAAACAACGCAGGCTGAAGGTGGTTGCGATCGTCAGCCGCAAACATTCCGAAGCCAGCACGAGCCAGCACGCTTCGGGCAAGAAGCTCCAGGATTTCGCCGACGTGACGCTCGATACCGGCGCGCCGGCGGGCGATGCGATGGTGGCCATCGAAGGTTTGGAGACGCCGGTGTCACCGGGCTCCACAGTGGGCGGGTGTTTGCTGGTGAACTGCCTGAAAGCGGAGGTCGCGGCGCGCTTGGTTCGGGCTGGAAGTCCGCCGAAAGTTTTGAGCGCGGCGGCGTTGGTTGGCGCTAAAAGGTCGGAGGAGTTGTTTGAATCCGCTTATGACGAGCACGCGCGCCGTCTGGCGAAGTTATACGAGAGTCTGGGCAGTTAGTTTAGTTTAGTTGGCAATCCAACTGTGGGGCAGGGGAGCGTGATTCTGATTCCGGAGGTTCAAACCACGAAAGACGAAAGGCAAGCGACGGGGCCTGAATGCGAGACCACCTCTCTGAGTCAACCAGCGTTCCGCTGAAGCCCCTTCCCTTTTCGTGAGTTCGTCTTTCGTGGTTCCAACTCCACGGGAGTCGTTGGAGGGCGGCTAAGTTCTGCGCAAGGGCAACGTGAATGAGAACACGGACCCTTTGCCAACTTCGCTGGTGGCGTCCACCTCGCCCCCGTGCATGGAGACGATATGTTTGACGATGGTGAGTCCGAGTCCGCTTCCCGCAACGTTCGTCGTCTCCGGCGCGAGCGCGCGGTAGAACTTTTCCCAAACCAGCCCCAACTGTTCCCGGGGAATTCCGATGCCCTGGTCCGCGACCGCAACCTTCACGCAATCGCCCTCGCGGGTGACGCTCACTCGAATTCTGGCGGGGGGGCGCGAGTATTTGATCGCGTTGATGACCAGGTTTTCCAAAGCCCGGTGAATTCGCTTCGAGTCAAACTTAACGGGAGGAAGTGCGCGGTCGATCTCAAGTTCGATGTTGGCCTTCTGAACGTGGTGGAATCCATCCATCATTTTTTTGGCCAGCAAGCCTAAATCGCCTAACTCAGTTTCCAGAGCGGCATGGCCGCCCTCAAGTTTGGCGACGTCCAGGAAATCATTCACCAACCCCTGGATCCGCTGCGCGGCGGCGTCAATCAACTGCAGCGTCGTCAGGCACTCCTCAGCCAAGGGCGTTCGTTGCGAGAGAAGCTCGGCGGTGCCCAACTGGATCGTGGTGAGCGGCGCTTTGATCTCGTGCGAGACCGTGTGCACGAACTCCAGGTTCATTTGATGAAGCTGGCGGAGGTTTTGCGCCTCGTGCCGGAGACTCATGTCCCGGACGACGAAGACGAAGCCGCGCGGCCGATCCTCCCGGTCGAGGATGGGGGAGAGGCTGATGCCCAAGGGCAATTTGGTTCTGCGCTCCACCAAAAAATCAAACTCACTGTCCAGGGAGTCGCCACTCTTGGAGGCAGAGTGAATCAATCTGGACATGGCCTGGGCGAGCGCGGGCGGCAAGGCCTCTTCGTATTTCCGATCAATTACTTCGGCGCGCTGGATGCGAAAAATGAACTCCGCATTGCGGTTGCAGGCGAGGATGCAGCCCTCGTGCGAGACCGCGAGAATCGCTTGCGGGACGCTCTCCAGGATCTCGGTGAAGAGGGTGTGCGCTTCGCTGGGCGTCCTGGCCATGGAAGCCGTCCTGTCCTCTTGCGCATTCATTGGCATCTCGAACCGACCCCAAATGCCACTGCTGGTGAAACAAGCCGGGGCTCATTCTTCATGTTCCTACCCCTACTCCTACTCGTAATCCTACGCTTAATCTCCATCAGACTGGAGAGAGTAGGATTAGGAGTCAAAAGCGCAGCGGTTTGGGAAAATCGGGCGTTGTTCATGAATCTTTCCGGCGGTCACCCGGCCCGGACCAGTTCTAGAAAATCACCGGCGCGGGCCATCCCGCTCAACGCGTTTTCAAAAACGTTTCCGACCCGTTCGGGAGTGAGGCGCAACTGATTCCAGATGTACTGAGGCATTTCTGGAATAAACGGGTCCCCGCCATCACCGATGCAAAGAGCGCGGCTGAAAACGTCCGCGGCATGCACGAGCCAGATCAGTTGGCGGTGCTGCCGGGCCAGCAACGGGGCATGGTGCATGCGGATACCGAGGCAGAGGTGTTCGGGGAAATTCCATTTCTCCGCCAGCCAGCCGCCGATGTGCGAGTGGTCAAATCCCAGCACTTGATGCTCGGCTTCCCGCATCGTGATCTGCTGCCGGTCGATCAGTTTGCGGACCTTGGCGAATTCATCCGGAAAATACCGCACGAAGATCAGCTTGCCCTGGTCGTGGAGCAACCCGGAGATGAAGGCTTCATCGCTATAATCAGAATCGATCGCCTGCGCGAGAACGTCGGCGGTGATGGCGGTGGCCATCGAGTGTTCCCAGAATCCGTAGTAGTCAAAACCCTCGGTGTGGGTTGGTTTGAACGAGCGCAGCACCGAACCGGCCAACGCCAGGTTTTTCACCCGGCTGAATCCCATGATCACAATGGCGTGGGTGATGCTGTAGATTTTTTGGGAGAAGCCGTAGAAGGGACTGTTGACCAGTTTCAAGGTCAGGCTGGCCAGGGCCACATCCTGGCTGATCAGTTGGCCAACGTCGGCGGCGCTTGTAGTTGGACTTTTTATCATCTCGAGCAAGCGCGTGATCACGGAGGAAAGTTTCGGGAGATCCTTCGCGTTCTCAACGACGGCTCGGTAGTTTTGGTAGTCCGGAGTCAAAGGATACGGGCCGGCGGTTAGACCCGGGGCGGGGGCTGGTTGGTTTGGGTTGAAAGTCTGGCCTGGATCAATTGGTTCTCGGCCAGGTTGCGGATGGTCTGCATGAGGGCGTTGTCCTGATGTCTGCGAAACCGGACCTCGAGCCTTTTCCTAACAGCAGCGGCCATCTCGGCGCCAGCCGGGCCACCAGCAGTCTGATCGGCGCGCGGCACTTCGTCCGGAGCGGCGGTCTCGGCTGCGAAAACGTTTCCGATGCCGGAAGCGCGCAGAAGTCCGAGCAATTCTTCAGAGAGATTCTCCCCTTTCCTGGCCAAAATGCGTCCTTGGGAGTCCAGAACCGGTTCGCCGAGAACCATGCCGGAAGCCGCTTGGGAGACAGGGATCCAACGCATGGACACCTTTTCCCATCTAATTTTCCTCTTGTCACCAAGTTTTATTTGAGGGAGAGCGAGTCGGAACGGTCAGGCGGGTGAGTGAAGCGCTCGGTGGATCGCGCCGAGAAGTTTCTCGGCGGAGTAGGGTTTTTCCAGGAACTGCGTTACCGCCAGCGCGCGAAGTTCGGCAAGTTTATCCTCGATGCCGAAACCAGTGGACGCGATCACTTTCACGTGCGAGTGAAGTTTTCGGATCGCGCGAGTGAGGGCCACCCCATCCATCACCGGCATCATGATGTCGCTGAGCACGAGTTCGATCGACCGGCCATGTTGGTCGAGTTTAGCGATGGCTTCTGCTCCGTCGGCAGCTACGATCACATTGAAGCCTGCGTGCCGCAGGATTTGGCGAGCCATTTCCCGAATGCCCATCTCATCATCGACCACGAGGATTGTTTCTCCGTTTCCGGAAGGAGAAGAGGGCTCTTCGCGATTCGGCGCGAGCGGTGTTGCGGAGGGCGAAGCCGGCAGATAGACCGCGAACTGGCTCCCGGAACCCAGTTCGCTCTCCACCGTTACGAAGCCGCCGTGGTTTCTGACGATGCCCAGCATGGTGGAAAGGCCCAGGCCGGTTCCTTTCGAGCGGTCTTTGGTGGTGAAAAACGGATCAAAAATCTTGTCGAGTATCTCCGGCGCGATGCCCAAGCCGGTGTCCACAACCCGGATCATAACATGAGCACCCGGTTTCGCTCCGGGATGACGCTGAGCCGTAGTCTCGTCCAACACGACATTGGCCGCGGAGAGAGCCAACGACCCGCCATTCGGCATCGCGTCCCGCGCATTGACGCAGAGGTTCAGAATGACTTGTTGCAATTGCGTTGGATTGGCGCTGAGCAGCCAGGCATCCGGCTGGATCACTGCGGTGATCGCAATCGACTTGGGCAACGTGTGCTGGAGCGTCTGGACCATCTCGTCGAGCAGGAGTTTAGGCTGCACGAGGGTCCGCTCGCATTCAGTTCCCCGGGCGAAGGTGAGGAGTTGCTTGACGATATCGGCGGCGCGTTTGGCGTGGGTCTCTGTAATAGAGACGAGGTTTTGAAGCTCCAGTTCCTGGAGCCGCTCGCGCAACACTTGGGCGCTCATGAGGATCGGTGCCAGCACGTTGTTCAGATCGTGAGCGATGCCACTGGTCAGCCGGCCAATGCTTTCGATGCGCTGGGACCGGAGGAATTGCGCTTCGATCTTTTTCTTTTCCGTGATGTCCATCGTCACGCCGCGAAGTCCGATGGGGGTGCCATCCTCCCGACACGTAATGACAGCGCTGGTTTCCACCCACACGATGCGCCCATCCTTGGCCACCCACCGGTATTGATGGGTGAGGCCCTGGCCCATGGCGTACATCTTGTCGATCTCCTGATAGACCCGCTGCTTGTCCTCGGGATGAACGATGCGGAGCCAGAGGTCGGGAGTAGCGAGCCATTCCTGGACCGTGTAGCCCAGCATCGTCTCGACGTGGCGGCTCACAAAGTTGGTGCGCTGGCCTTTGGCGTCGGGAGCGCGCCAGGTTTCCCAAACCACGGCCGGGACGCCGGCCAGAATATTATCCAACCGTTGCTGCTGGCTTTGGATCTCCGCAAGCAAACGATCCTTTTCCTCTTCGACCGCAATTCGCTCCAGCGCCCCGCCGCAATGATCGGCCAAGGCCAAAAGTGTCTTCAGATCCTCCTTCGTGTAACCCGGCCGCGTGAACTTTTCAATGGACAGGAAGCCGATGGTTTTCGCGCCATGGCGGACCGGCACCAGGAGCGACGACGGCGAGAGTTGGCCTCCGCTGCCGGGTGAGCCTGCTTGTTCTGCGCTCCGCGTGTCTTCGGCAGGGATCAGGTGGCCGCCCTGGGCCAGGCACTGCGCCGTCCGTGGAGTGAGCGGTCTGAACGTCGCGACGTGCGGGACGTCGATGCGCCGCCCCAGAACCATTTCCACGGCCAGCACAGGTCGAGTGGCGTTTTGGGGCGCGGAGTACATTTCGAGCGCTCCGGCGTCCCATCCCAACAGTTGCTGGGCAGCATCCAGAATAATTCGAGCCGCCTCCGGGGGCGTGGACGATGAATTGAGGCGGCTCCCCAAATCCAGAAAAGCTTCCCGGAGCAGTTCGGCTTTCAAGCGTTGCTGCCGGTCTTCCGCCTCTTGCAAGGCGCGGCGGACGGCTGCGACCAGGCGATTCAGCCGATTTTTCAGCACGTAATCCGTTGCGCCGTGCTGGAGGCTATCCACCGCCAATTCTTCACCCATGGTTCCAGACACGAACAAGTAAGGGACCTCGGGACGCTTCTGGCGGGCCAGAGCGAGAGCGGACAGTCCGTCGTACCCTGGAAGTGTGAAATCCGACATGATCAAATCCCACGGACCCTGTTCCAAGGCGGTCGTGAAGTCGTCGCGGGTTTCCACGTGGTGGAATTCGCACATCAGTCCTTCGGCCTCCAACAGGTTCCGGACGAGTTCCCGGTCATTGGGGTCATCCTCCAAATGAATTATCCGAAGTCGTCGGTTCATAGCTCACCTCGCTCCTGAATAAGGTCCTCCCCTGGCGCCGCATGCGGGACCACTTGGCCACAGAGGGAGAATCCCTTATTCGGCCTCTAAGGTAAACACCTGATTTCGCAGGGGCGTGAGTTTGCACCATTCGTGCCAAGCGTTGGTTCGCAACCTTGCGACTCTTGGGACTGGCATGCCGCCATCGCGGTCAATCAGGACAAATGCCTTTCTGAAACGGGCATGCGCGCTGCGCTGAAGAGAGGCAATCTTCAGTTGAATAAACGTCAGCATCCCAGCATCCTTACATTATCAGCTATGAATACTCCTTCGACCTCTCTCAATCACCTCACTTCACGTCGTGAATTTCTAAAGACCACCGGCAAACTCGCCACGACCTCGGCGCTGGCCGGCGTGGCGCTCCCGCATGTCCATGCCGCCGAAGACAACACCATTCAACTGGCCTTGATCGGCTGCGGCGGGCGCGGCTCGGGTGCGGCCGAGAACGCGCTGAAAACGACCAAGCTTGGCCCGATCAAGCTTGTCGCGATGGCGGATGTGTTCGAAGCCCGGCTGAACAGCAGTTTCAATAATTTGAACCGGAAGTACTCCAGCCAGATGGATGTCCCTGAAGATCGGAAGTTCATCGGCTTCGATGCGTACGAGAAGGCGATGGATTCTCTGAAGCCGAGCGACGTCGCGATCTTCGCCACGCCGCCGGCGTTTCGCTGGGTCCACTTCACGTACGCAATCAAGAAGGGACTCAACGTTTTCATGGAAAAGCCGGTGACCGTGGACGGTCCGACTTCACGCCGCATGTTCAAGCTGGGCGAGGAGTCCGTCGCGAAGAACATGAAGGTCGGCGTCGGCCTGATGATTCGCCACTGCAAAGGGCGACAGGAGCTCTGGCAGCGGATTCAGGATGGGCAGATCGGAGACATCATCGCGATGCGGGCCTATCGCATGTCGGGCGCTTCGGCTTTGGCGCGCAAGAATGCCGGATCGCTCAGTGAACTGTATTATCAGATCCAGAGGTTCCATGCTTTCCTTTGGGCCAGCGGTGGGGCCTACAGCGATTACTACATTCACCAGATCGACGAGTGTTCGTGGATGAAAAACGCCTGGCCAGTAAAGGCCCATGCCCTCGGAGGCCGGCATTATCGTGGTGAATCGTTGGATCAGAATCTCGATAGTTATGCCGTCGAATACACGTATCCTGACGGGACGAAGTTGTTCTATGACGGACGAAACATGAGCGGCTGCAAGTCGGAGTTTGCCAGCTACGTCCACGGAAGCAAAGGGTCGGCGATTGTTTCGACGAACAGCCATTCGCCCGGCCGCGTGCGAATCTTCAAAGACCAAAACGCGAATCCGCGAGACTACACCAGTGACAATGTCGCCTGGGCTTTCTCGCGACCTCCGGGATCCGAGCCGAGTCCTTACGATCTCGAATGGGAAGACCTCATCGACGCCATTCGAACTAACCGGCCATACAACGAGGTCAAACGCGGCGTCGAGGCCAGCTTGGTCACCAGCATGGGACGCATGGCCGCGCACACGGGACAGGAAGTCACCTACGAGGACCTTCTGAACTGCGAGCACGAGTTTGCTCCGGACTTGGACAAGTTGACGAAGGATTCTCCTGCGCCCGTGCAACTGGGCGCCGATGGCAAGTATCCCGTCCCGGAGCCAGGCATCAAAAAGAAGCAGGAATACTAAAGAGCCGCGGCCAAGGTCGTTAAAACGTCAATAACGTTGCATCGCGAAAGCGGCAATTCTGCATTATGAAAAGCAAGCAGGTGAGCGTGTTCATCGCGAGCATCGTGCTGGTCATGCTCACCGCCGGGATGTTGCTGCCGTTGCCCTGGCTGGCACGGGAGAGCCTCTTTGAATTCACGGCCCGAATGCCTAAAGGAAACGATATTACCAAACCACTCATCGACACTGATCCATGCTAATGGAAGAACGTCGGTCTTCGTTTTTAGCCCGTTTAGCCGCTGTTTTCCGGTTGACAGTTCCCTGTTTTGATTGTGCCATCCTCCGCGCTGACCTCATCAAATGCTTATGAAAAAACTCGTTCTCCCTTTGCTTTTTGCCACGCTCTGCTCCATGCAAGACACCTCGCAGGCGGCGAGCGCCTATAACGATTCCCGCGTTTTCGAGTTGAGAACCTACTATGCCGCTCCCGGCAAGTTGGACGATTTGAACGCCCGCTTCCGCAATCACACCTGCAAACTCTTCGAAAAGCACGGCATGGTGAACATCGGCTACTGGGTGCCGCTCGAGAATCCGGACAACAAGTTGATCTACGTCCTGGCGCATGATAGCCGCGAGGCTGCGGACAAATCGTGGAAAGCATTTGGCGGCGATCTCGAATGGAGAGAAGCGGCGAAAGCATCCGAAGTGAACGGCCGTTTGGTCTCGAAAGTGGAGCGCGTGTTCTTGAAAGCCACCGATTATTCGCCGAACGTCAAACCATCCGTCGGCAAGGAATCGCGCATCTTCGAACTGCGCACTTACAAAGCGAGCCCCGGAAATCTTGGGCGGCTGAACGCCCGTTTCCGCAACCATACGCTCAAGCTCTTCAGCAAGCATGGCATGACTAACGTCGGTTACTGGACGCCGACCAAGGATCAGAAGAACGCCGACGACACGCTGATTTACATTCTCGCGCACAAGAGCAAGGAAGCGGCGGATGGGTCGTTCAAGGCGTTTCGCGATGATGCAGACTGGCTGAAGGCGAAAAAGGCGTCCGAAGATGAAGCGGGCGGTTCGCTCACCGTGGCGGGCCCGGAAGGCGTCCAGTCGGTGTTCCTGAAGGCCACGGATTATTCCCAGACGAAGTAATCTGCCGCTGCCCTGGAACGCGGACCGCCTTGTCCGCGTGCGCTTGTTGATCCGCATCGTCCACGGATCGACACGATTCAGGCTCGTTCCCTTTCCCAAATGAAGGCTTGGCGGCCGGGCGGTTTCGTTGTTCAACTATCCTCCCAGAGCACCGGATCAAACCAACCATTCAAAAGAGAGGAACCGTCCATGAACATTCTTGCATTCATCACTTCAAAGCGTTTGGCCAGTCTGTGCGTTGTCTGCGCGCTCGGGAGCGTGCTGGCCGCGTGGGTCACGCGCGCTCAATACTCGTCGGCGAAGGCGAAATCTTCCGCCGCCGGCACCCTCAAGCAAGTGCATCGTCTGGGTCTGAAACCGGGCGATCTGCTGCTCGAAAGCATCCGCGATTTTGTCCGCGAACATAATATCAAGGACGGCGCAGTTTTGACAGGCATTGGCTCGCTGAGCGAATGCAGGGTTCATTGGCCGGCCAAAGCTGCTTATCCGCCCAAAGACGTGTTTCGCACGTTCAAAGGCGCGCTCGAAATCACCGGCCTCCAGGGCATCATCGCGGACGGCGAGCCGCACCTGCACTTGAATGTCGCGGAACGAGGCGACGCCCGCGCCATTGGCGGGCATTTGGAAGACGGCAGCAAAGTTCTTTATCTGGCCGAGATCACCATTGCGGAATTTGATGGAACGGCCATGACGCGCCGGCCCAACGAACACAACGTAAAGATGCTTCAGGTCAAGTAAGGCGGCGGCCGCGGTTTGCTCAACAATTCTGAGGTAACGCAGGCGTCCGTCGCCTGCGAGTTCGCTGGGTGTCTTCGCCCTGAAGCGGTTCGAACGGCGGACGCCATCCGAAACTCGCAACCGAGACGGCGGCGCCACGTTGCGATTAGTTTTTGAAGGAATTCTTCACCGCTTCGAGCAACGCATAGGCCGCCTCGAATCGCCTGACTTTGATCAAGTTCAACGATTTCTCGATGGAATCAAGCAGGGCGCCAACGGCGCGCGAGGTTTTTTCCTGCTTCGCGATGACGGCTTGAATGAGCATCGCCGGCCCGGTGATCAGCAGCTTCGTGCCTTGCAACTGGAAGACCTGCTGGGACGTGGTCACGGCAAACTGTTGGCCATACCAAGTCAAAACGACCACGTTAGCTTTGCGGTTCAGGTCCACGCGAAAGGTCGGGTCAACGGGCAGGGCTTTGCGGATGGAGTTTGCGATCGCCTCCAGGCTGGGCGTGGCCTGCTCCTCTTCCACGGCCTTGGCCACGGAGGCTTCGACGAACCATTTACACCAGCGCTGGGTATTTCCCTCGTCCTGTCTTGTCATTACATTCATAGGTCAGCCTCTGCTCGTTGTTTTTATGCTGATTATCCAAATCTCCTGAACAGTTCCCTGGGGTGAAACCCTGAGTATCAGCATCGTGGACACCTGCCCTGCCAACTAAAGTCGCTAAAAGGTTCCGAGACCTTCTGCAGAATTCTGTCCGGTTTACGAATATGGAACTGGCGGTTTTTGAAGAACGTGTCGCTCAACCAGGGCCTGGATCAGGACTGAAATCTCGGTGAGATAAAGTTTCGTCCCGCGCAACTCAAATACTTGCAGCATCGGTGTCAGGACGAATTGCCGCCCGCACCACGTGAAAACCACGGCGCCGGCTTCGCAGTTCAATTGCAGGCGCGTGATTGCGGTCGAGAGAGGGAGGGCGGTGCGAACGTGGTCGGCGAGCTCTTGCAAGCGTTGGCGGCTCACTTCGTAACCCACGGTTTCCACCACGGACCCTTCCATCGGCCGATTTCCCCGAGTCCGATGGGCCTGATTGGTGGGAGCGAACGGAATGTCAGCGGTTGGCATACTCAAAATCACTATTACATTATTCGGGTCATCCGCAGTTGTCTTTGGGGTGGAAACCGGATTTCTCGCTGCTCAAGGCCTACGATTCGTTTGGGCCAATGCCGGAGTATGGCTC
>JACPRI010000400.1 GCA_016190065.1 Verrucomicrobiota bacterium | reverse complement strand
GTTTCTGATCGAGCAGCGGATCGACGTTGTGAACACTCACAGCGGCGTCGATAGTTGGATCGGCGGCCTGGCTGCGAAGTGGGCGCGGACGCCAGTTCTGCTGCGGACGCGCCATCTGAACCTGCCGCTGAAACGCAGCCCGCTTAATTTTGTCCATCAATTGCCGGACCGCATCATCACGTGCGGCGAGGCGATTCGCGCGGAATTGATCTCGCGGGACCGGTTTCCAGCCGGCCAACTGGTGAGCATTCCGACCGGCATAGATTTTGAAAGTTTCAAGCCGCAACACGGCCGAAGCGCGACCCGGAAGAATCTCGGACTGGCCGAAAGCGATTTCGTTATTCTCATGGTCGGAATCCTGCGCACGGTCAAAGGGCACGACATCGCCCTGAGAGCGTTCCAAGCGATTTCTTCGGAGCTTAGCCAGGCTCGGTTGGTCCTGGCCGGGGACGGTCCCTGGCAAGCGGAGTTAGAGCGGTTGGCGGGAACTTTGCGTGTCACCGATCGGGTCCGCTTTCTCGGATTT
The DNA here is from genome assembly GCA_016190065.1 of Verrucomicrobiota bacterium. GTDB lineage: Bacteria > Verrucomicrobiota > Verrucomicrobiia > Limisphaerales > SIBE01 > VHCZ01. The sequence goes on along the minus strand of JACPRI010000400.1, from coordinate 9,734 downwards.
CGCGACGACGTGCCGGATTTGATGGCGGCGGCGGATATGCTGCTGCTCACGTCGCGGTCGGAGGGAGTTCCCCAGGCCGTCACGCAAGCGATGCACGCCGGTCTGCCGGTTGTCGCCGCGCGCGTGGGAGGAGTTCCTGAATTGATCACTCACGAGCAGAACGGCCTCCTGGTGGCGTCGGAAGACCCGGCCGCGACCGCCGCCGCCGCCAGGCGAATTATTCAAGAGCCGAACCTGGCCCGGCGCTTTGCGGCGGCGGGACGCGTTCATGTGGAAACCCGATTCAATTTGAAGACGATGCTGGATCGGACCGAACAACTCTGCACGCGGTTGCTGGCGGAGAGACGCCGAGGATCCAGGCCGACCTTGCTCCGAATTTGAGCGAAGCCGAAAAACAAACGGTCAGGCGTGGATCACAAAAAAAATCAGTTCTGTTCCGTTTTAGCGTGTCTAACGGAACGGCCCTTGTCTATGCTTTTCCCATGCGGCACATCACACATGCTTAGCCTCCTGCACCAAGCGGACCTGCGCCTGCTCTATCTGGTGAATTCCGATGGGTCGAATCCGTTTTTGGACGGCTTCATGGCCTTTGTGACCGACTTCGGATTCTGGAGATGGCCGATCATGGCCGCGGCGGCCGCGCTGCTGATTCGAGGCGGCTACCGAGCGCGCCTGCTCGTCGTCCTGACGCTCGTGGCCGTGTTGGTGGGCGAAGGGATCAACGGGACCATCAAACATCTGACGAACCGGCCGCGACCTCACGAGCAACTCGCGAACATCCGGCACGTGGATCGAGGCGGTGTCCAGATGTCCACACCCGGCCCGGTGGAGAAAGGCCGTTCCCTGCCGTCGAGCCATGTCGCGAACAACGCAGCTTTCGCCGTTCTGGTTGGCGCCATTTATGGGCGCTGGGGCCGCGTGGCGTGGCTCGGCGTCCTGGTCGTGGCCTATTCGCGCATCTACATTGGCAGTCATTATCCGAGCGATGTGCTCGTCTCGCTGGCGCTGGCGCTGAGCTACAGCAACGCGACGCTTTGGGTCACGCGGCGGCTCTGGCGCGCGCTCGGTCCGAAGTGGACGGCTCGACTGTATCGACGCTACCCCGACCTCCTCCCAACCCAGACTGAACTGGGATCGGCCGGTCTGAGCCGATCGGGTGTAACAATTCAATTTGAACAGGAGGCCACGGAGAGAACAGAGGCCAGCGCGAGAGGTTCGGAGTTCAAGGTTTAGAGTTCAAAGTTAGCCGCCTCAAAATTTTGCTAGAAATGCAAGGCTCTGCAATCGTGCGAAACGCCGCCTCGCAAACTGCGACCCGATTTCCTTTTAACCGATTTAACCTTTTAACGTTGTAACGAATCTGGCCTGTGCCTCGCCGCGTCATCGTCTTCCTCGCGCTCGTCACTTTCTTCCGTCTCTGGTTTTGCACCCAGCTCGAGTTGGTCGGCGATGAAGCATACTATTGGCTCTGGTCGAAACACCTCGATTACGGCTATTTCAGCAAAGGTCCGGGAGTAGCCTGGACGATTGCGGCCGGCACCTGGCTGTTTGGTGATACTGTTTTCGGCATTCGGTTTTTTGCCGTGATACTCGCGGCCGCGACGGGGGTTTTGCTGTACGTCCAGGCGCGATCGCTTTTTTCCGAAGCGGTCGCGTGGGCTGGCCTGCTTCTGGCGTGCACGATTCCTCTTTTTGCCGTCGGCAGCATCCTGATGACCATCGATCCGTTAAGCGTTTTCTTTTGGGCGCTCGCGGCGGTTCTCTTCTGGCGCGCCAAGGACGAGGACCGTGCCGCCGGGTGGATTTTGACGGGCGCCGCCGTGGGTCTGGGAAGCTTGTGCAAGTACACGAATCTGGCGGAGATCGGTTCTTTCGCCCTGTTTTGTGTGTGGAGCCGGGATTACCGCCGCCATTTTCGATGCTTCACATTTGCATCGATGGTCCTGGTGGCGGTCGCCGTGCTGACGCCGGTTCTGATCTGGAATTATCAGCACGGTTGGATCACCGCTCAGCACCTGGCCCATCGTGGTTCGCTGGACCGGGCGTGGCGGTTTTCCCTGGGAGAATTCTCTCAATTCGCGGGCCAGCAAGCCGGGGTGATTTCTCCGCTAGTGTTCGCCGGGATTCTCATCAGCTCAATTTCGGTCAAGGCGCCGGAGGACAGGCCGCTTGAGCACCGCTTTCTCCAAACGCTCTTCTGGCCCTTGTTCGCGCTCTACACGGTGCTGAGTTTCAACGATTCGGGGCAGCCGAACTGGACGGCGCCGTGTTACGTGGCCGGCGTCATTCTCGGAGCCAGCCACTGGGTTCGGCGCGTGCGCGAGAAGAAATGGGCGCGCAACCTGGCGGCCGTGGCCGTCGCGCTGGCCCTGATCGAAACGGTGGTCCTCCACGACACCTTCTGGCTGAATCTGCCGCCGCGCCGCGATCCGCTCAGCCGCGTTCGCGGATCCGAAGATCTCGCGCGGCAAGTCGCGGCGCTGCAGGCTCAGTTCGGCGCGCAGTTGATCATCGCGAACAAATACGCCTATGCGAGCTTGCTGGCGTTTTACCATCCGCAGCGGCCGCAGACCTTCCTCCCGCACTCGGGCCGGATGGAGAATCAATTTTCCTTTTGGCCCGGCTACCGCGAGAAATTCGCGCGCCAATCCGCGATTTTTGTCTCGGATTCCGAGGAAATTCCCGCTCAACTGCAAGCCGAGTTCGCCGCCGTGGAGCGGGTCAAGACGACTGAGTCGATGTACCGCGGCCGCCCGATTAAGAAATTCTATTTGAGCCTTTGCCGGGAGTTGCGGACGAGCCCAGAAGATGGACGATAACTTGTCCAGTTCAACGGCGAATGCACCCATGCACGCGAATAACATGAGCAGAGGTGTTTCAAAACCGGAGGTGTTTCTGATTCGCGTTTATTCGCGTCCATTCGCGGTTACCTCTGGCTGTGGGGGGCGATGAAGATCAGTATCGTCATACCCTTTTACAATGAGCAAGAAAACGTTCAGGCCGTCTTGCGGGAAGTGCAGCAGATCATCCCGGACGCCGAGATCATCGCGGTGAATGACGGCAGCAGCGACCGCACGGCCGAAAGGATCAGAAGCTGCGCGGGTGTGCGCCTGATTTCCTTCCCACGCAATCTCGGCCAAAGCGCCGCGCTCTACGCGGGGCTGGTTCGCGCCCAGAACGACATTTGCGTAATGATGGACGGCGACGGCCAGAACGATCCCGCCGACATCCCGCGGCTGGTGGCCTGCCTGGCGCAGGCCGATCTGGTTTGCGGGTATCGCGAGCGGCGGCAGGATTCCTGGCCTCGGCGGGCGGCGTCGCGGATTGCCAACGGCATCAGGCTGGCGGTTTTGCGCGACGGCATTCGCGACACAGGCTGCACCCTCAAGGCGATGCGCACGGCGGACGTCCGGCACTTGATTCCCTTTAACGGAATGCACCGGTTTATTCCGGCTCTCCTGCGGCGCGCCGGCTTGCGCGTGGTGGAAATTCCCGTGAACCATCGCCCGCGAAAATTCGGCGCGTCCAAATACACCCTGGCCCGGCGCGCGTGGCGCGGCGTGCGCGATCTGATCGGCGTCCGCTGGCTTTTGTCGCGCCAAATCTCATGGCCCAGCAAGGAAGAAATCGAACATGAATGAGCCCTTTCTCTATATTGCCGGCGTCGTGATCACTCCCTGGAAATTGGTCGGCTATGCCGGCGTGTTCCTTTTCGCGGGCCGATGGGCCGTGCAAGTCGCGGCGTCGCGTGCTTCGCAGCGGCCCGTCTTGCCCAGGCTGTTTTGGTATTTGAGCATCCTCGGCAGCCTGCTGCTGTTGCTCTACTTTATCTTCGGCAAGAACGACTCGGTCGGCGTGCTCTCCAATCTGTTTCCGCTGTCGATCGCGTGCTACAACTTGGTGTTGGACTTCCGGCACAAGTCCGGGCCGGCGGATTGCTGAGGCGCATCAATTCAGGTTCTAACAAAAGCAAACAAAGGAAACGAAGACAGGGGGGCGCATCCGTACACGGCCCCCATCGGACCGCGGACCGTCCCGGTCCGCAGCGCGTCAAACGCGGAGAAAGCAGCCCGGAAATATTCTGGAGTTGCCCGCGGAACCGAACTGCTGCGGGCGGGGACCGCCCGCGATCCGGTGGCAGTTCCCGGATGCGCCCGAAGAAATGCCTGACCAACCAGCGATTTCAAGCTGACAGACCCGTCTCGTTGGCTAATCTCGCAACCGGTGAAACCGGCCACGATTATCGCATCTTGTTTGATGTCCATGGCGACCCTATTATCCTCCGCAGAATCAGAGATCGGAAAGAGGCTTATGACTAAGGCCGTTTTGGAACGAGTGGATGCCGAAATTAAGCGCCGTCGTGCTGACGTGAAGCGGCTGTACATCGAGTTGGAGGATTTAGAGGACTACCTCGGTGTCCTGAAGGCGCGCCGACGCGCAGTGGGCAGGCGCACTTACACCCAAGCCGAGATGGAGAAGCGCTTTCGAGTCGGAGAATGATTCAACGCACAACCTGCCCCATCACCGGTCAGCCCGCTTCGATCATTTTCTCGCGCCCCTATTCTCGAGCGGAATTTCAGCCGCTGATCGCGCGCGGGAAGCTGGCCGAGCTCGTGGCGGACAAGCACTACGAAATCCGCCACTGCGCGGCTTCTGGTTTGCATTTTCAAACCTGGGTGATGGAAGACGGCGAATTGGCCGGCTGGTATTCGCCACCGACAGGCGACGAATTCTTCCAAAGCGAAATCGCAAAACAAAGGCTCCACTGGTTCGCCCACATGACGGAGGAGATTCTGGTTTTCCGCCAGCTTTGTCCGGAGAAATGGCCGGCGGTGCTGGACTTCGGCTGCAATTGGGGGAAGTGGGGCAGCGTGGCGCTCGCGCACGGTTGCGATGTTTTTGCCGTTGAGGTCAATCGCTCCGCCGCTGAGTACTGCGCCCGGCGCGGCATTAAGATCATTGCATTCGACCAACTCGATGAGCTTCGCTTCGACTTCATCAACGTGGACCAGGTAATGGAGCATTTGAGCGAACCGCTGTCGGTGGCGCAGAAACTGGCCGCGTGCCTCAAACCCGGAGGGTTCCTGAAGATGAGCACGCCGGACAATCCTCGGTTGCCGCGCATCCTCGCCGCGGCGCAGCGAACTGGCGACAACGGGGTGTTGAACGCGAAGACGCTCGACTCGCTGGCGCCGCTGGAGCATGTAAACCTCTTCACGCGCGCGGCGCTCGAAAGCTTGGGGCAAAAGGCAGGGTTGCGCGTGTATCGCCTGCCCTTGATCAAATGGCTCGGCGCGGGACAACTCTGGAACGTCCCGCGCCAGCTCAATCGCAATCTGGTCACGCCGTTCAAACGCTGGCTCGGCCGCGGCACTTACGTCTGGTTCCAAAAACCTCCTCAGGGGAAATCCACGCCAAAGCGTTTAGGGCTGCTTTCTATCGCCGCTGTGGGGCTTGGGACCTTCGCTTCGTTCCTCCCACAGCTTGCGCTGTGGGCTATTTATCTGACGCCACTCTGTGGCTGACTCACTGTTTGCTTACGGGAGCAGAGGCAAACCGCCCATGAGTTTGGAACCACACCGCTCACGAAAATGTCCAAACTCCACGGCCCGACCGGCAGCCAAATTGGTCTCAAGTCGTGACCGGATTTCACTCCTTTTCCAGGACCGCCCAGAGCGTGTGGGCGTAGCGGTTGAGGTAGCGCATTTGCCTGGCGTGAGCGAGTCGGCGGAGCCAGCGCAAGAGCTTCAATCGCGGCTTCTCCATCGCGTGGATCTCCCGCACGATCAACCCGTGCCGCCGCGCCTGGTCTTCGAGAAACGCGCGCGCCTCCTCCAGACTGAAGAACCACCGGTGCCGATCCGCGGGCCGCGTGGCAGGAAGTCCATAGAAACCAATGCGGCCGCGGCCACGCGACAGCGGCCGGCGGGCGTTGGCCCAGTTGTTCGGCAACGAAAGGATGATTGTGCGCCGCGTCACCCGGACCAATTCGTCGAACACGCGGTGGATGTTTTCGAGATGCTCGAGCACGTCGGAGCACACCACGCAATCGAAACTCGCGTCATCAAAGGGCAATCGCTCGGTTTGTTCGAGATCGACGACAAGATCCGGCTGGCCGGCGATGTCGATGCCGAAATAGTCCACGCCCGGCAGCAACGGCCTCAGCACCGCCTGATCGCACCCCACGTCCAGCACCTTGTTCCGCAAGTGCGGCTGGAATCGCCGGGCGATATATTCGGCGCGCTGGGCGCGCTCGGCAAATTGGGCGAACTCGACGGCCAAACGACGCTGAGCTGCCGCGCCGGGCCGTGACAGTTCGGAAGGCATGGAGATCAGGCTCGGCGGTTAATCCCCCGCCGTCATCGTCCACATTCCTCTCGGCGCGTTCGTCGTTCCTCTGCCGACGGTGTCGGTGATTTTGTGAATGGAGGCATGACCGTCGTGAAACAGATAGTTGAATCGTCGGCCGTGCAGACCGTAGGCCGCCGCGCCCCAATTACTCCGCCCACCGACGGCAATTTGGTAAGGCGTTTGATCACCGGACGAGGGGCCGGTCGGTCCCATGCAGAACGAAGGCCAGTCATTTCCCGCAATGTTCCCGCCTTCGGGTTGTTCCACGAGCAGCAAGGTGCCTGCGGGATCTCCCACCGCGCTGTCTTTGAAGCCCGGCGCTTCCCAATCCGGCAGGGACGCCGGCGCCGAGCTTCGGAGGTTGTAGTAAATTCCGACACCGTAATTCGGCGGCGGCAAGGTTCCATTCTTGGTGGTGATTTGAAAGGACGGCCCAGCCCAATTCATCGCGTAGGTCCTTCGCTGGCCGAACACCGCCCACGCGATGGTGATTTGAATCCGGTCGGCCGGGCACTTCAGAATCTTGGGAATCGAATTTCGATCGGCGATGCCTCCCGAAATCCCGACGATCAGATCCGCGTCCGGAGCCGTGCCGCCAATGTAGCGGTGGATGTAATCGTCCCACGCCAATTGATACTGGTAATCGCCCGTCGCATACGCCGTCGGCGGAAACTGGTCATTGCGATCCGCGGCCGCAAGACTGAACCCGAGCCCCAGTTGCTTCATTTGCGCGGTGCATTTCAACCGTTGCGCTCGGGCTTTCGCGCCGGCCAGAGCGGGCAAAAGCAAGCTGGCCAGAATGGCGATGATCGCGATCACGACGAGCAGCTCGATCAAGGTGAACGCGGAGACTGTTCCGCGAAGCATCCGTGAGGAGGTTGCGTGAAAGAATCCCTTGTCGTTCATAACACCGTTCCCTCGTTTTATGGATTGGCCAAATAAACCTGGAGATTTTTGTCGATGGCGAATCTCTTGCCGGAAGGCGCCTGTGGAATGCGGCCCCAGTAGCCGCTCGCCACCACTTCCTCCAAACTCTTGGGGACGCGCCGCTGCTCGACGCTGTATTTGCGCACAGCCTGGGTCAATTCATTCAGCACGGCGGCGATCTGAGCTTCGTTCATGGCCGCCGTTGAGTTCGCTTCCGGTGCAGGAGCAGAAGGAGAAGCAGTTCCAGCCGGCGGTTTTCCGCAGCCGAGCGATAGAACCACCCAACACGCTGTGAGCAATCGTGCGAGCACGATACAAGTTATGCAAGCCTCGGCGGGAATTCAACCTGCGACCGCGCGACCGCCGACCGTCATAATAGTTGCGTTTGGAAACAACGGCCCAACTCGTAGCGCAGATTTGTAATCTGCGCTACAGCCTACATCCACTGACTCGATTCCTCCGCTTCTTCATTGCTCCGAATACCCCTGCCGGCCTATGTTCCAAAACTCTATGAATCTCCGCTCGATTACTTGGGCCGCCCTGGTGTGCTGTGCGCTCGTGGCCTCCCGCGCCGCCGAGTTGCCGCGAGACTATTTCCAGCTTCTGGCGGACGAACTGAAACCGCTCGAAACCGAAGTCAAACACAGCCCCGGCGCGATGCTGGCTGCGGCGGTGTTCTATGCCAAACCGCATCCGGCCAATTCATTCTTCCGCGACAAGAAAATGCTGGAGCTCGCGTTGAAGCTCGGCGACTTGCAGGCGGCCCTGGCGGAGAAGGATACGAACGAGAACAAGCAGGATTATGAATGGGAAATCCATTTCTGGCTCGATACCTATCGCTTGCTCGAAGCCGAGCTGGGGAACGAACGCCGCGCCCGCTGGCGAAGGGAATTGGAAAAGATCGTAAGCTGGTTCGCCCGCGAGACGGCTGGGCGCATCGATTTCCCGCGCTACCAGGGACCGTTCATCCGGACTTCAACCAATCACCTGGCTCTCTTTGCTTCGACGGTCTATCTCGCCGGGCGCGTGCTCGCGAACGCGGACTGGGAAACCTTGGGCGCCCGCGCCCTTCATCGGCTCGCCGCCGAGGAACAAACCGCCGACGGCTACTGGGGTGAGTTCACCGACAACGGCCCGGCGACCGGCTACAACTATCTGACGACGACTTGCGTGGCCCTGTATTGGGAGCACAGCCGCGATGCGGCCGCGCTGGAAGCCTTGCGCCGCGCCACGGATTTCCACATGCATTTCACCTGGCCGGACGGCACGCCCGTCGAGACGATCAACGGCCGCAATCGCCACTGGTCGGTCAGTCCGTGGGGGCATTTCGGTTTTTCGCATTGGCCGGATGGGCGCCGTTACGCCGAGTTTTTGTTCGGCTTCTTCAGCGACGGGAAGCTTGAGACGCGGACGCTGGGGCGCCTGGCCCAAAGCGCGCTCTACTTTCACGAAGGTCCCACGGCTCCCATGCCGCAAGATCTGCCTCGCTTCGCGTATCGGATGAAGGTTCCGGCTGGAATCCGAAAGACCGGGCCGTGGACGGTCTGCCTCTCCGGCCTGATCGACCCGCCGATTGACAGCCAGTTCACTCTCGACCGCCAGGGGCATCTCAGCATTTACCACCAGAAGCTCGGCTTGATCGTGACCGGAGCGAATTCCAAGCATCAACCCCAACTCGCCACCTTTCTGGAGAAAACCAAGGATCGCATGACCACAATCCCGCTGGGCAGCCGGCTGCGCATGAGCGACGAGCGCGATCGACTCGGTTTGGGCTTTCACACTTTCTTTGCCGATGCTGAAGTGCCGGCTCCGAGTGATAACCAGTTGCGATTGCGGTTCGCGATCACCGAAACGGGCCGCGGCCGGCTCCAGGATGTGCATCTAAACCTTCAGCTTGTCCTGAAGCCGGGTGAAGCGCTGGAAACCGCCAAAACGAAGCTCGCGTTGAGTGAGCAACAGGTCGATCTCGGCCCGGACCAGATTGGCGGCTGGATTCAGCATCGCGGCTGGAGATTGCGGGTTGATCCGGCGGCGCGTTTGGTCTGGCCCGTGCTTCCGTTCAATCCGTACCGCAACGCGCCGGAGACAGATTTGCGGCATGCGGTCGGTGTGCTGTCTGTGCCTGTTAAGGTGCAGCCGCCACCGGAGGGACAGTTCAATTGGCGGCGCGGGGAAATTGCATTCGTGCTGGAAACTTTTTGAACCATAAAAGACAAGAATAGCCACAAAGAGCGCAAAGAGCACAAAAAGAAAGACGAAGACCTTTGCGATCTATGCGTTCATTTGCGGCTCTCTTATCTGTGTCCATCTGCGTCCATCTGTGGTTTCCCTCTTTTAGTTGCGGCAGCCGCGCTGCGTTCTCTGCGGTTAAACTCCTTTTTCCAGGTTCAACGGCGGTCTCAAGGTTCGAGATCTGAAACTCCGATTCACTCCCCTTGCGGCGGCTCCTTTGGCAG
>JACPRI010000399.1 GCA_016190065.1 Verrucomicrobiota bacterium | reverse complement strand
CCCGTTTCGACCCAGCCACCACAAGTAGCGTCGAAACCCAGGACCGTGCCGTCGCACCGAGACTCCCCGACTTGATCCTGATCGACGGTGGGAAAGGACAATTGAACGCCGCGTGCACGGAGCTGGCGAAACTTGGACTGAGCCACATCCCAATCATCGGTTTAGCCAAAGAGTTCGAGGAGATCTATCGCCCCGGCGAGAGCGAACCGCTTCGGTTGAGCCGCGATTCTGGCGCTTTGAAACTATTGCAGCGCGTCCGCGACGAATCCCATCGGTTCGCCAACACGTACAACGCCCAACTGCGGCTGAAGAAAATCTCCGAGAGCATCCTGGATGAATTCCCCGGCATCGGCGAACAACGAAAGGCGGCGCTCCTGAAAAAATTCGGCTCGGTGCATCGGCTGCGTCTGGCCACTATGGAACACATTGCCGAAGTGCCCGGATTTGGTGGCAAAGCGGCGGCGGAACTGAAGGCTTTTCTCGATGCGCGGGCCGTGAATCCATAACCGTGAAAGCGGATTAAAAAACCACTAATTGACACTAAGGGAAACGCCTCTTTCAATTCATACTGGAAGATTCTTTATCGTGTTGGAGCCTTGGCGATTAGTGGCAAACTGCCGCTTCCAGCAGGGACCGCAGGACCACCCAGCGATTTGACAGGAGGCGGTCAATGCTTATATTGCGTCCCCTTTTATGAACCGGAATCCGCATGTTGCTGTGGTCGGTGCCACGGGTGCCGTGGGCATCGAGATGATCAAGACGCTGGAAAAACGAAATTTCCCGGCGGGCAAATTGACTTTGCTCGCTTCGACCCGCTCCGTAGGAAAGCGGCTGAAGTATAAGCGCGAGACGATCACGGTTCAGGAACTGACCAAGGCGGCGCTGGCCGGAATTGACATCGCGCTGTTCAGCGCCGGTGGAAGCATCTCCAAGGAATTCGCACCTATCGCGGCGAAAGCGGGTTGCGTCGTCATCGATAACTCGAGCGCGTTCCGCATGGACGATACGGTTCCGCTGGTGGTTCCGGAAATCAACGCTGCCGATGTGAAATGGCACAAGGGAATCATCGCCAATCCGAATTGCACGACGGCGGTCACGCTCATGGCGCTTTACCCGTTGCACCAGGCTTTTCACGTGAAGCGGATTTTTGCTTCGAGCTATCAGGCGGTCTCGGGCACCGGCGCCAAAGCAATCGAAGAACTCAAGCGCCAGGTCGCGCAGATCGTCAACGGACAACCCGTCACCAAGGAAGTTTATCCGCACCAGATCGCTTTCAACGTCCTGCCGCACGTCGATTCCTTCCTGCCGTCCGGCTACACCAAGGAAGAGATGAAAATGCAGAATGAAGGCCGCAAGATCATGCATCACCCGGCGTTCCGCGCCAGCGTGACGTGTGTTCGCGTGCCGGTGTATCGCGCCCATTCGGTTGCTGTGAGCGCCGAGTTTGAAAAGCCGGTGACCCCGGACGCGGCGCGCGATGTCTTGTCAAAAGCCCCGGGATTGGATGTCGTGGACACACCTGAGAAGGCGGAGTATCCGTTGCCGCTTTACGTCGCGGAGAAGGACAATTGCCAGGTGGGCCGTATTCGGCAGGACTGCGCGCTGGAGAACGGCCTGTGCTTCTGGGTTTCCGGAGATCAATTACTGAAAGGCGCGGCTCTGAACGCCGTTCAGATCGCGGAGGAATTACTCAAGTAGGCTCCTTTGGAGTGCGCCAGTCCTCTGGCGCTTTTTCGGCGCGCGGACGAGACGAGGCGTCTCGAAAGCGGCACAGGAGTGCCGCACTTCGACTCTGGGCATTTTCGGCTTATCGCCACTCCGTGGCTGATTGGAGATCCCTTCGCCAACTGCTCATTTGCGCGCACGGAGTGGCACGCGCCCTGCCAAGCATGTTTGCGGAAGTTTCTTTGTCGCGCCACTAGCCGTGCTCTCACGAACACAGCCACAAGTTGCATTGACACGATCGCTGATATACTGTCCATTTGGACAGTATGCCAGCGCTGACGGATCAACAACAGGCCATCCGGGATTTCATCGAAACGGAAGTTGCTGCCGGTCGCCCCTGCCCAAGCCAACGAGAGATCGCCGAGCATTTTGGTTTTGCCAGCAAGACTGCGGCGGCTTGCCATGTCCGCGCCTTGGTGAAAAAGGGTGTCCTGGCAGTGGAACCTGGAAAGGCGCGGTCGTTGCGGTTCATGGACGGCACACGCTTGCTTCGGCAAGGGGTCGTGGAAATCCCTCTCTTCGGTTCCATTCCCGCTGGTTTCGGGCGCGATCGTGAACAAGAAGCAGACGAGTGCGTCCCGGTGACAATTGAATCCATCGGCTTCAAACCCACGCGCAATACCTTCGCTCTGCGCGTGGTCGGCGATTCAATGATCGGCAAACACATTTGCGACGGCGACGTCGTGATCCTGGAGCACGGACCGGAGCCGCGTTCGGGCCAGATCGTGGCTGCGCTCATCGACCGCAAGAGCACGTTGAAAACATTTCTGCTCAAGAACGGCAAACCATTCCTGAAGGCGGAGAACTCCAAATATCCCGAACTCATCCCGTCGGAGGAACTGGTCATTCAAGGTGTCTTCAGAGCACTCATCAGAAAGGAAGAATGACGGCGCTCCGTAATTAACGTCGTTACAACGTGACAGGGTTACAACGTTAAATGAGTTAAATTGTTAAATCGGTGAAACTGCTCATTTAACCGATTTAACGATTTAACCTTTTTAACGCTGTAACGACTTGGTGGCGACTATGCCGCACGCGTTCTTTAAGGTTGAATGTGCGCACCATCGTTCACATCGATGCCGATGCTTTCTTCGCCGCGGTCGAGCAGGCGTCGGACCCCAAGCTGCGCGGCAAGCCCGTGGCGGTGGGCGGCGAGAAACGCGGCATTATCGCGTCCGCGTCTTATGAAGCGCGGAAGTTTGGCGTTTACACGCCGATGCCGACGATACGGGCGCGCAAGCTTTGTCCGAAACTAATCGTTCTTCCCGGCGACTTCGAACGCTACGAGCAATTCTCGAACTGGATGTTCGGTTACTGCTACGACTTCACGCCCGACGTCGAGCAGACCTCGATCGACGAAGGTTACTTCGATCTTTCCGCCGTGAGGAAATCGCCCATTGAAATCGCGCTGACCATCCGCCAGGCCATCGGGCAACGGCTCAAAATCACCGTCAGCGAAGGGATCGGGACGAACAAACTCGTCAGCGCCGTGGCCTCGAAGCTGACGAAGCCCGCCGCCTTCAATGAAGTTCCTCCCGGACACGAAGCGGCGTTCCTTCATCCATTACCGAACAAATGGCTGCCGGGCATCGGCCCGAAAACGAGTGCGCGTCTCAATGCGGCCGGGCTTGCGCAGATTCGTCACGTCGCGGCGATGCCGCTGGACATGCTGGGGCTGCTGCTGGGCAGCCAGGCGGCAAGTATTCGCCAATTTGCCCACGGCATTGACGAACGTCCGCTGATTCCCGCGCGCGAGCCGCAAAAGTCGTTCAGTCAGCAGGAGACCTTTGCCAGCGATCTGACGGATGAGGAATACATCGAAGCCACTTTGCGCCGCATGGCGGATCATCTTTTCGCCACGGTCCGCGAAGAAAGGCGCAGCGTCCGCACGCTCACCGTGCGCGTCCGCTACAACGACATGGCCGAAGATCAGGTGAGTGAAAGCCTTATCGAACCGACCGATCTCGAAACGGACGTGTATGGCCGGTTGCAGGCAATGCTGCGCGCGGCGTGGAAACGGCGCGTCAGTCTGCGGTTGGTGTCGTTGAAATTGTCCAACGTTTATGACGGCCGGTTTCGGAGCGAGTTGCCGTTGGAAATTTCCGCGCAGCGCCAGGACGCTCAGGCACGGCTGGCGCGGGTAATTGACGAACTCCGCAAATCCCGCGGCCACTCGGTCGTTCTGCGCGGTCACGACTTTCGCCTGCGCGAGGCGCCAGGGGAGATTGGAAGCGCTGGAGGCGCATCGCAATTTTTGAGTATTGATGTCAATCGTCGCCCCCTTCCCCCTCACCCCGGCCCTCTCCCCAGGGGAGAGGGAGGATTGCATTCCGCGCGGGAGCATACCGACACGCTCCGACACGACCGCCGCAGTGAGAGTGGCCCCCTCTCCTTGGGGAGAGGGCAGGGTGAGGGGAAAGGCAACGTGCGTTCCGGTCAGCGCTCAAGAACTGAGATATGCCCGGAGTCCGGCATCGTGCGTAGCGCAGATTTTCAATCTGCTGTATCGCAGGATTGCATCCTGCAGGACGCCGTTAAAGTCGGAGGCGTTGGACAGTGCCGACACCCTGCCGATTACAAATCGGCGATACGGCAGACTACAAGTCTGCGCTACGGCACGACGGTCGATTCCGTAGCAGCCGACGCAAGGAGGCTCACTTCAAAGTCCGCACTCCGCACTCGATCAGAGCCTCCTCACGTCGGCTGCTACATCCCGCTGCGGGCACACAGCCATTATTCGTTCCTCGATTCGACACTGTCGCCCGCGACCATCGTCGAGCTGGCGAAGCGGCATGGCTTGCCCGCCGTGGCGCTCACGGACATCGGCAATCTGCACGGCGCAGTGGAGTTCGTGTCCGCGGCGAAAGAAGCGGGCGTAAAACCGATCCTCGGCGCGGAATTGCGCGTCGGCGACAAATCGCTGCTTCTCTACGTCGAGTCCGCACGCGGTTATCACAATCTTTGTCTGCTGCTGTCGAAAAAGGCAGCAGGTATTAATGAGTTCAAAAATGGACTGACACCCCTCACTCGTCCTGCGGACACCCTCTCCCCTCCCAGGGGTGTGGGGTGGGGTGTGGGGTCTCGCTTCAGGTTCATGGGCCGGAGAGCCGCTTCACGTCGGAGTAATTATGAATTGTTGAATGGAAAGCAGAATAGGGAGGACAGTGTGGTGGAGCGGCAGCGAGCGCCCGTGTCTTCTGCATTCTTACTTCATCATTCTGCATTGCTCGAAGGGCTGATTGCCGTGAGTGACGATGCACGGTTGGCAGAGCTGTTTCCGGGGCGCTTCTATCGTCTCGTCACCGCACGGGAGATGCCTGCGGATTTTCCGGCGGTGGCGGCTCCGGCGATTCATTACGCGACGCCCGAAGACCGCCAGAAATACGACATCGTGCAAAGCATCCGCACGTTGACGCTCTTGCGGGAGAAGCATCCGGAGAAACGGCTGGGAGGCCGGCTGCACTTCCGCGCGCCGCGAGAGATGACGGCCGCGTGCAACGAGCATCCCGGCTGGCTACAGCACACGCTCGAAATCGCCGAGCGCTGCCATTTCGAGTTCCCGTTCGGCAAACCGCAATTCCCCGCGTTCACTCCACCGGACGGTTCGTCGCCGAGCGAGTTCCTCCGCCGGCTTGTCCATCGGGGCCTCGAAGAGCGCTACGGCCAAGCGGAGTGTCACGTGTCACGTGTCACGCATCACGCATCACGTTTTACGCCTCACGCTCCTCCCCAATTTCAAATTTCAAATCTCCAATCTCAAATCGAGACCGAGCTCGCCATCATCACCGAGGTCGGTTACGAGGAATATTTCCTGATCACCTGGGATTTTCTCCAGGACTGCCGGCGGCGCGGCATCGAATGGATCACGCGCGGCTCGGCGGCGGATTCGCTCGTCTGCTACTGCCTTGGGATTAGCAGCGTGTGCCCGATTCGTTTCGACCTTTATTTCCGCCGCTTCCTCAACAAGGAGCGCATGGCGCTGCACAAACTGCCGGACATCGACATCGACTTCGCGCACGACTTCAAGGACGACGTAGTGAAGCTGATCTTCGAGAAATACGGACCCGAACATTGCGCCGTGGTCGGCGGATTCTCGACGTTTCAAGCCCGGAGCGCGTTTGCGGAAGTCGCCAAAGTGCTCGGCGTCGCGGAGCGCGAAGTGCGAAAGTTCACCGAACATTTTCCGTGGAGTTTCGGCGGCGGCTGGGTGCCCGACGAACCAACTCCGAGCGGCGGCGACGGATTGATCGAAATGCTGCGGGCCAGTCCGGAAAACCGCGACTTGCCGCTCGACGAAGAGCCTTACCAGACGGCGCTGCAGATGGCCGAGTTCCTGGACGGCGTGCCGCGTTATCCGAAAATGCACCCGTGCGGCCTTGTGCTCTCGCGCCAGCCGATGCACGAATTGACACCGACCTTCATTTCGAACAAGGGCTGCCCTACGACGCACTTTGACATGGACGCCGTCGAAGCCGTCGGCCTCGTCAAAATGGACATCCTGGCGCAAGGCGGTCTGGCGGCGATGCGCGACGTGAAGGCGATGCTCGCCGAGCGCGGCATCGGAATCGACCTGGACCGTTGCCTGGCGCGCGACAAGGCCGGCGGCCAATTGCTTCTTGGCGACCCGCAGGCCCCCGAACCGTGGCAAGACCCGCGTGTGTGGGAGATGATTGCCCGCGGCAACGCGCGCGCCGTGCATCACATCGAATCGCCCGCGATGACGAGCCTTTCGCGCATGTGCAACGTGCGGGAAATCGACGGCTTGATTGCCATCGTCAGCGTCATCCGGCCCGGCGCGGCCAACGAAGGAAAGAAGCTGGCGTTTACCCGGCGTTATCAAGGCCTGGAGGCGGTGACTTATCCGCATCCGTCGTTGGAAGCTTGTTTGCGGAGCACGTATGGGCTGGTGGTCTATGAGGAGCACATCTTGCAACTGTGCGAAGCGTTCGCGGGCTTGGCGCCGGGCCGCGCCGACGTGCTGCGCCGCGCGCTCAACAAACAGAAACGCCGCGTTATCGAAGAAATTCGCGGCGAATTTTTCTCGTCGGCGCGCGCGCGCGGCCACACGCCGGAGAAGACATCGGAAGTGTGGGATCTGGTCACGGGTTTCGCCGGCTACGCGTTCTGCAAAGCGCACAGCACAGCTTACGGCGTCGAGGCGTATCAATCCGCGTGGCT
>JACPRI010000393.1 GCA_016190065.1 Verrucomicrobiota bacterium | reverse complement strand
TTTGAGACGAAAGAGATGTTCGTCATCATCGTCATCGCCGCCGCCGCCTTCGCCGCGATGATCGTCGTCGTCATCCCGCACGCCCAGGCCGAGGCTGTTTTTGCCCTCGAAGAATTCGACGCTCTTGATCTTGCCGTCAGAATCCTTGGCCTCGGCGACCAATGTAATTTCCGCTGGTGCGAAAAAGCTCGCGCCTTTCGTCGGCCGGAGGATTGCCACTTTCGGCGGTTGGTTGGCGGGAGTGGTGTCATTGTCGAGAAGCGTCGCGCGGGCCTCGTGCGCCTCGCCGACGCGATAACAATCCCGCGACGCGGGCCTCAAGTCCATGCACTCGGATGGCATGAGCGAAGCGATCACGGTCTCTTTGCCTTCCACGAGCCGGTCGTCGATGGGTTTGAGGACGATGTCCGCGGTGAGGGATCCTTGGGGAAGGGTGACTTTCCCGGACAATTCCTGGTAATCGGCGCCGGTCCTGGCTGAACCGCGCAAGCGATACTGAACGGTGAGCGCGGAATTCGTGCCGCCGGTGCGGGACACGGTGAACGTGGCGGTGTTGGGCGCATCGCTGGCCGCACCTTCCTCCGAAGCTTCTTCATCGGTCGCCTTGATTGAAACCACCGGCAACGGTTCCTTCGTCGTCACGGTGATGTCGATGGCTTTGCTGCGTGTGGTGGCGCCCAAGTTGTCCTTGGCCAGCGCGGTCAGGACGTAATGGCCGGGTGGAACGTTGGTCCAGGTCAACTCGAAGTAAGGCGCCGGGAAGCGCTCGCGATCCGTGACGCCGGGCTTGTTTGTACCCAGACCCAGGCTGTGTTCGCCCTCGAAGAATTCGACCGAACTGATCGTCCCGTCAAAGTCGAAGGCCAGCGCGGCCAGATTCACATTCGCGGGCGCGAGGAACACTTGCTCGTCGAACGGACGGATCATCGCGATGAATGGCGCGCGGTTCGTCGGCCGAGGATCATTGTCGCGGATTTCGGCTTTCGCTTCTTTCTGGCGGCCGAGCAAGTAGCAATCGGCCGGTCTGGGAAAGATGGCCGCGCAAGCTGGCTCGATGAGAGTCACGACGACCGTTTCGGTGCCTTCGGCGATCCCGTCATCAATGGGATCCACGACAACTTCCGCGGCGCGCGCCCCGGCGGGAACGGTCACGGTGCCGACCAGTTCCCGATAGTCGATCCCGTTGGAAGCCGTCCCGCCGAGACGAAATTGGACCTCTAACGGTAATTCGGTGCTGCCCGTTCTCGAAACCGTGAATACGGCGGTATTCACTTCTCCGCCGCCGGGCGATCCTTCAGTGGCTGCGGCATCCCTGGCGACGATGCTCACGACCGTCGGAGTGGGTTCGGGTTTGTTCACCGTGACCTGGACCGCGGCCGAGACGGTGGACAGACCCTGATCGTCAGTCGCCACCACCGTCAAGCTGTGCGCGCCGGCGGGCGCGTTGGTCCAGATGAATCGATACGGCTCCACCGGCACCGGCAGCGGAGGAGCGTCCAAAGACATCGTGCTGAGCGCCTCCTGCATTTGCGCGCTCATCGCCGCCGGTTCACCTGCGACAGCGCCGAGGCGATTCGTGCCGGCGAAGAATTCCACGGTTTTGATTTTTCCATCGGCATCGCCGACGCCGGCAAGAATGCGAAGATCCAGCGGTGCGGTGAAAATCGCCCCGTCCGGCGGACTGACGATGGAAGCGATAGGCGGACGCGGTTGGACCGTGTCAGCGGCTTGTGTGAAGATTCTGACGAGTGCGAACGTGAGGGCGGTTGCCACCTTGGTAAACGAACACATTGTACGTCTCATATTTTCTCCCAAACATTTTCCCAATGGTTTTCGGGCTATTCGCTGGCGTGCTAATCCTGTGCCAGCGAATCGAAGATTCGTCGTAACCCATGGCCAGCGCGTGGGATTGGGTGTTCGTCGCATTCATGCAAAGATCGCGAGTTGCGTCG
Source organism: Verrucomicrobiota bacterium (assembly GCA_016190065.1). Classification (GTDB taxonomy): domain Bacteria; phylum Verrucomicrobiota; class Verrucomicrobiia; order Limisphaerales; family SIBE01; genus VHCZ01. Next base: position 4,296 of record JACPRI010000393.1, on the reverse strand, counting down.
AAGTGGGTAGCCATCCCCGACAAAGCCCTTGCCGGATGGGAGTAATTGCCCATGCATTCGCGGCCCAACACCTGAGCTCCGTTCATCATGCTGGCGAAAGATGTCTGCAGGGATTGACAGGTATTCTCCCCATTGTCCCTGGGGTTGCTTGTCCTCCGGTGGACAGCGCAAGAGTTGCCGTAAGAGTACGCTAACGGGTGCTAGTCGTCGTCGGAGTCGTTTGGCGCACGAACCACTCTGTAATAGCGGTGGCCGCGGCCTGGGGATTCGCTATCGACAAAATTCAAATCGTCCTCCGTCACGGTTTTGCTCTCGACCACTTCCCAGGTCACCAAATCATCCGAAACTTCGACTCGGATCTTTTGGCCTTTCATTCCCGGGAGGCAGAACAGGAAGTGCCCGTCATTGAGCCGGCCCGATGAGCGGCCCCGCGAGTCATTATCATCAAGGGTGACCACCGCCTTGTCTCGCGGCCCGATCACGTACGAAGCAGCCGCAGTGTTCGGCGAAACGCCCGGCGCCGATTCGAGCTTCAACACCACCGTCTCGGTTGGTTCGGACAGTTTGTCATCCATGGGCGTCAGCTTGATGAGCGCCGATTTCTCACCGCGCGGAATGGTCAGGCTGCCCGGCAGCATGAGGTAATCGACGCCATTGGACGCCGTGCCGCTCAGGGAATAGTAAATCTTCAATTCCGAGTTGGAGTCTCCTGCGCGCCGGACTTTGAACGCGGCTGGATTGACCTTGCCGGATTTTCCGTTGGCCTCCGCGGCGTGTCCATCCTGAGTCTGAATGGTGACCACAGGCCCGGCGCCGGGCGGCGCGGCAGACGGCGGGGGCGGCGCCGGATTGTTATCGCGAATTGGGGTCACCGAGATCTGAATCGGATTCGACCTGGACGAAGTGCCGGTTTGGTCCGTAGCCCGAACGGTCAAGCTGTATTGGCCGGCGACCACATTCGTCCACTTGAACGAGAAAGTTTGGGCCTGGGCCACGGGCGGCTGGGCGGACTCCAATTTGGCTTCGCCAATCTTCGCCTCGTTCGCGAGGAATTCCACCTGTGTAACCCAGCCGTCCGTGTCAATGGCTTCAGTTTTGATTTCAATCGTGGCCGGCGCCGTGAACGTCCCGCGATCGGAAGGGCTCACGATGTTGGCCATGGGCGGACGATTCACCGGTGAAGTTGGAACATTTTCCACCAAGATCTCGACTTGAGCGGACCAGGCCGTGTTGCCCGAGTTATCCGTGGCTCGGGCGACCAGTTTGTAGGGGCCGGCAAACACTTTCGTCCAGTTAAACGAGAAGAGTTGCGTCTCGCCCGAGGAGGGAACTTGAGTCGCTTGCCTCTTCGCTTCGCCAATCTTGGTCTCGCCCGCCATGAACTCGACCAGTTCGACCAACCCGTCCGGATCTCTGGTTTCGGCCGTAATTCCCACGTCGGCTGGGGACCTGAAGGAGGCGCCTTCCAGGGGCTGGGTTAATTTGATCTCCGGCGGACGTTGCGGCGGCGGCTCCGGCGGTTTCTCGGCCAGGGAAACCCGAACCTGACTCGAGATTGCCGTATTGCCGGCGTTGTCCGTCACCTTCGCGACCAGCGTGTACGGACCCGGGGTTTCACCCCAAAAGTGGAAAATGAAAGTGCGCGTGTCGCCCGGCGGAGGCGCCTGCCCGAATTCGATCTTTACTTCACCGATCTTTCGATCATTCGCCATGAGTTCCACCTGTTGAATCCAACCATCGGTATCGAGCACCTGAACTTTGATTTCAAGGTCCGTGAGGGCGGTAAGCTGGGCGCCGTCCGAAGGGCTCATGATCTTCGCCGCCGGTGCAAGCAAGACGGACGCTTGTTCTGCCGCGATGATGAATTTGATCGTAAGTGCAAGGAGCAGGGCTGCCGCTCCTAGAGAAGTCTTTTGGGTACGTTTCATAATTTTCTGCCGTGTTGAACGGGTTGCCGCTTTCTCCGCTTATCGTGTGCCACCAAAGGCCGATTCACTGTAAGGCCCCGTCACCGTGGAGGATTTGGATTTGGACGAGGAGGACAACAGAGAGCTGAACGCGTCCGGCCAAAGCGATTGGGGAACCTCACGCACTCTGCGTGGGAAATTCACCTGCGGGTGGCAAGTCGCTCCGACTCATCGTCAACTTGACCGCATCAGGAATCACCCGCAGAAACTTGTGGGGCGAACACCCTATCATCGCCAGGAAATGCAACGGCCCTTTGCGTTTCGCAGGGTGATCGAGCACTGCTCCCGTGGGACTGCGGGGCTGGCGCCATTCCAACCGAGTCACAGGCGCGGGCGGAAAAGCGGCACCGGCCGCCGCGCGCCAAAACCAATGGTCTCCAGGAGGGGAGATTGCGCCGTGGTGCACCGCGCCGTGCCTAACTCGAAAAACGTTAAAACGTTGTGGATTCCCGTGAGATTCTTGGCTAGATTTACCCTCGTTATGAGTTCGAACCCCACCCCTCAGTCGCTTTTGACCCGTCGTGAAATGCTCAGCCGCATCGGTGGAGGTTTTGGCGCGCTCGCGCTGACAAGCGTGCTTTCCGAGAGCGGCTTTCTGCCGAAACTGTGGGCCGGGACGACGGCACCTTCGCTCTTGCCATCGGGAAACAGCCCGACGCTGAGTCCGAAAGCTCCGCACTTTGCGCCGCGGGCCAAACGCGTGATTTTCCTGTTCATGAACGGCGGGCCCTCCCAAGTCGATACGTTCGATCCAAAGCCAGCTCTCTCGAAATACGAAGGCCAAACGCCGGAGGCCATTCAAACCAAGACCGGACGCCGCAAGCGCGGCGGCCTGATGTCCTCTCCGTTCAAATGGAAATCGTACGGCCAAAGCGGCATTGAGGTCACGGAGTTGTATCCGGAAGTGGCTGGCTGCATCGACGATCTCTGCGTGATTCGCTCGATGCACACTGACAATCCGAATCACGAGCCGGCGCTCTTGATGATGAATTCGGGCAATCAACAGCCCATCCGGCCTTCGCTGGGATCCTGGATCACCTACGGCCTGGGCACAGACAATCAGAATTTGCCGGGCTTCGTCGCGCTTTGTCCGGGCAAGCCCGTGGTCGGCCCGCAACTCTGGAGCAACAGTTTTCTTCCGGGCATTTTCCAGGGCACCCACATCAACAACAAAGAAGTCGATCCCAAAAAGATCATCCGCAACCTGGAAAACCGGTATCTCTCTCAATCCGCCCAGCGCGAGCAACTCGACCTCCTGCAGCAGATGAACCGGCTCCATTTGGATCAACGGGAGCAAGACCCGCAGTTGGAATCGCGCATCTCCGCGCTCGAACTCGCCTTCCGCATGCAGTTCGAAGCTCAGGACGCGTTTGACATCAGCAAGGAATCCGAAACCACGCGCAAAATGTACGGCGAAGGTGAATTCGCCAATGCCTGTCTGATTGCGCGCCGGCTGGCCGAACGCGGCGTGCGCATCACTCAGATTTATTACGGTAACGGCCAGCCTTGGGACGACCACGCCGACATCAACAACCATCGCGATCATTCGAGGAAGAGCGACAAGCCGATCGCGGCGTTATTGAAGGATTTGAAATCGAGGGGACTGCTCCAGGATACGCTCGTGGTTTGGGGCGGTGAATTCGGGCGCACGCCGTACGCCGAAGGCGCGAAAGGGCGCGACCATCACAGCATCGGCTTCAGCATGTGGCTGGCTGGGGGAGGTGTCAAAGGGGGGATGGTGTATGGCGCGACCGACGAGTTTGGCTTCCAGGCGATCGAGAATCGCGTCCACGTCCATGACTTGCACGCGACGATCCTCCACTTGATGGGACTCGATCACACGCGGCTCACCTACCGCTATAGTGGCCGCGACTTCCGGCTCACGGACGTGCATGGCGAAGTGGTGAAGGGAATTCTGGCGTAGCCGGACTACTCAATCTCTTTCCACGATGGCGCGCGCCAGAGGTGCACGACGCCGGGAGCGAAGGTTGGGATCAACGACGCACTCCTGGAGCCAAGAACATTCCCGTCTGGCGAGAACGCGCTCGGGTGAAACCACGAACCGTGGCTCTCCAACGTGAGCAATTCCTGCCGGCTTTCCACATCCCATAACTTGATCGTTTCTTTTCCCGCGCTGCTCGTCAACAGGCGCTTGCCATCAGGCGAAAACGCCACGGAAGCGATCATTTGCAGAAATCCGGGAAACTGCGCGACAGGCGCCAGGGTTTCGGTTTCCCACATCTGGGCGGCTCCGCTTAGACTGGCCCCGACGATCCACTTCGAATCCGGGGAGAAAGTCACCGCCGAAACTTGCCTCAGTTTCAGAGTC
>JACPRI010000398.1 GCA_016190065.1 Verrucomicrobiota bacterium | reverse complement strand
GTGTTAATAAACGCAGTGCCGCTGCGGTTTATCAGGACGGGGCGTTAACGATCTCGAACTGCGCTTTTCACCGGTCTAATAAACGGCTTTGGCTTGACGTTTCGGCAAAGTAAGTGTCTGATCTGAAGGCGTCAAGGAGGAAGGCCGGTCTGGATTACCGAGACGGAAAGCTTCGGATAAACCGCAGTGAACTGCGCTTTATCAGGGCACGATTGAGCCGGCGAAAGCGCAATGAAAGAGGTCAAATTCCCGAATTGGAAACAAGTCCTGAGTCAGGCTCAGTTGTCCAACCGCGAGCGCAAATCCTACGAAATCACCCTGCGTTGGTATTTGAGTTTCGGCCGCCGGAGTCGAGCCGGGGTCATGGGTGCCATCGGAGCAATCGGCAGCAGGAACATCAAACGTCGAACATCGAACATCGAACGTCGAACGCCGAACGTTGAACGTTGAACGGTCGTCGGTTCAGAGTTCAAAGTTCGGTGTTCGATGTTGGAAGTTCGAGTGGGGGATTGCGACCGTCGAACGGGACGGCTGTTCGGAACGGCGTGGCTTCAAAATTCGACTCTCCAACCCTGCTGGGCGGGATCAGATTACGAGCAAGATGAGGATCTATTCGCCCGCTTGAGAGGATACCACCAGCGGTCGCCAGCGGATCATCGCAGTCTTGATCGATGAATTTCTTCGCCCAAATGGTTGTCACGCTGAAGCATGGGCGGCCGTGCGTTTGGCAAATCTGCGACTGGTTTGGCTCTTGCTGCCGAATGTTTCGTGTTGGTCGGCGGGCCCGCATGGAAGAGCGAGCAACTACTGTGGATGCGGGCGGGATGGGCAGACACGTAGGTCGGAACCTCGGTTTCGAGCAAATGCCGAATCGCCTTTCGGAAGCGCCAGGCCGGTTATGGAAGAAACATCTACTAAGTGGTGCATGAAGAAATTGCTGTTTATCGAGGATGACACAATCGTCGGGAAAATGTACCAGCACGCTTTGCAGTCGGCAGGTTTTCAGGTGGAACTTGTCGGCGATGGCAAGGCCGGGCTGGCGGCGAGGGAGAAATTGGAACCGGATCTGGTCATTCTTGACCTTATGCTGCCGAAGGTCAGTGGTGTGCAGATCCTCACGCACCTTCGAGCCCAGGCGGCGACGAAATCGTTGCCGGTCATCGTGCTGACCAATGCGTATCTGAGTCAAATGGTGGAAGAGGCCGAACGGAGCGGGGCGAATCTATGCCTGATTAAGGCGGAAACACCGCCCGCCCGGCTGGCGGAGGCCGTTCGGAGGATATTCGCCAACCAGGAGGCGGTTGCCGCGGGATTCCCTCCCGCGGCGCCAGTCAATCTCCCGAAAGCGGCTGTTTTTAGCGACGTGCATGGCGCAACGGCGCGGCTCGATCCGAATGAAGCATTCTGGCGAAACGCGCCGCACGCGGCGAATCGGATGAGAGGGTTGGCCCGGGAACTGGTGAAAATCGATGAAACGCCATCGCAACTTCTTCTGATCGGCGACATGTGCCGATCGACGCATTCCTTGGCCGGCACGGCCACGGTGGTCGGCGCAACGGCCGTGACGCGGATGGCCACGGCTATGGAAGCGATGCTCAAAGAACTGGAGAGCACGCCGAGCAAGATCAGCTCGTCAACATCGCGAACCGTGGGCCAAGCGTGCGAGTTCCTGGGCGAATTGCTGGATCATCGCAACGCGCTCCCCGTGATGAAGCCGTCCCCGGCCTACCGAGCGCTCGTGGTCGATGACGATCCGTTGACGCTCCAGGCGGTCAATCACGCGCTCAAACGCGCGGAATTCAAGTGTCAGTGCGTGGAAGACCCGTTCGCGGCGTATCAATTCTTCACCGAGAATGCGTTTGATCTGGCGATCATCGACGTGCAGATGCCCGGGATGGAGGGGTTCGAGCTTTGCCAGAAGATCCATGCGGTGCCGGGGCGCCGGATTATACCGGTGCTTTTTCTGACCCGCTTGAATGACTTCGAGCATCGGGTCCGGTCCGCCATGAGCGGCGGGGCGGAATTCATCGCCAAGCCGTTTTTGTTTATGGAACTGACGGTGAAAGCGTTGATGCACGTGATGCGACGGCATCTGATGATTCGGCCGACGCGGGACGAATCCTTCCGGCCATTGGCCGATCGGTAAGGCGTAAAGCGTTACAACGTTAAAAAGGTCAAATGAGTCAAAAGGTTGATCGTGGCCTGCGAGCCGACTTAGCCCGTTGCCCGTTTTAACGACTTCGTTTCTTTCGCAGTTCCAGAGCGGCGAGTCCGAGAAGTCACGGCGCGGCGTCCTGGGTGAGGAACTCTTCAAGTTTTTCCGCGAGTTGCGTGACGGTTCGTTCCAGCTCGCGCAGCGAATCTTCCGCCTCCGAGAGCGTGTTTTGGCGGCCCATTTCTTCCAGCCGCTGCGCGATTTTGCCGCTTTTGGCCGGATCGAAGTAAGTCATGGTGCCCCCGATTCGGTGCGCGGCGCGTTGCACCTCCAGGGCATTTTTCGTTTGCACGGCATGGCGAAGCCGCTCCAGAAGCGCCGGATACTGATCCAAAAACGACCGCGCCATGGTTTGGAAGAGAGTGCGGTCTCCGCCCAGGTAATTGAGGAAAGCGTCCAGGCTGTTCGGGGTCACGGATTGCCCGGAAGTCGCTGGCCCGGTTTCCATCAACCGACCCACCTCTTCACCCCTCCCAGGAGGGGAACTTGCCCCCGAGGCGTCGAACGGAGTTCCCCTCCCGGGAGGGGAAAGCGTGGGTTCATGGGCCGTGGGCAGGTGTTTTTGGAGGTGCGAACTTTCCGGTTCAGGCGAAGCCTTCGCACCGCCTGAGCCAATGGAGTGGACCGCATCCATGAGCTGCTCGGTTCGAATGGGCTTCGCCAGGTAATGGTCCATGCCCGCCGCGAAGCAGCGTTCCCGGTCTCCTTTCATCGCCAAAGCCGTCAACGCGACGATCGGCGTGCGGTTTCTCCGGAGGAGTTGTTCCTTGGCTCGGATCGCCGCCGTCGCTGCAACGCCATCCATTTCCGGCATGTTCACGTCCATGAGAATCAGGTCAAAGCGATTGTTTTCCCACGCTTCGACGGCGGCCATGCCGTCTTCCACCATGGAGACCTGATTGCCGTATTTGATCAGGATTTCATACACGAGCCGCTGGTTGATCGGGTTGTCTTCGGCCAGGAGGATGCGCATGCCCCGAGGCGCCGCGCTCGCTTGCGGAGGAGACGGGCGTGCGGCGGAACCGTTCGTGCGTGTCGATTGAAAGGCGCTGGCGATCGCGTGCAGGAGTTCGGATTCTTTGATGGGTTTGCTCAGGCAGGCGCAGACACCGGATTTTTCGCACTGATCGAATTCCGCCGGCCGCGCGCCGGCCGGAAGAACCATGATGATATGATTGGAGAGCTCGGGGCTGCGGCGCATCTGCGCGATCAAGGCGAACCCGTCCATGCCCGGCATTTGGGCGTCGATCACTTTGAGGTGGAAGGGAGCGTTGGACGACGCGGCCTTCCAGAGTTCATTCAGGGCAGCGCTTCCGCTGTCCGCGGTGACCGGTCTCATCCCCCAGTTCTCAAACAATTGGGCGAGGATCAACCGGGTCGTGGGATGATCATCGACGATGAGAACGCGTAGATCCCGGAATTGGCTGTCCGCCATCAAAGGATTAGGAGAGGCGGGGGATCGGGCCTGAAGGGGCACCTCGAAATGGAAGACACTGCCTTTGCCGTCGTCGCTTTCCAGCCAGATTTGTCCGCCCATTAAATGGACGAGCTGCGCGGAGATGGCCAATCCCAAACCCGTGCCGCCGAACTTGCGCGTGGTCGAGCTGTCCGCCTGCGCGAAAGGTTCGAAGATTTGGCGATGCTTGTCTTTGGGAATGCCAATTCCAGTGTCACGCACGCTGAACCGCAGTTGAACCGGTTTCCAATCCGGACGCAGTTCCAGCTCCCGCTGCGCACTGGGTCCCACGGCCACTTCCACGATCACTTCGCCTTGTTTGGTGAACTTGACCGCGTTTCCCACGAGGTTGAAGAGGACCTGGCGCAAGCGGCCCGGATCGCCGATGACGTGGTGGGGCACGTCGGGGTTGATGCGGCAGGCCAATTCCAATCCCTTTTGGCCGGCGCGAATCGAAAGGGCGCGCAGGGAATCGACCACGTTCTCGCGGAGGTCGAATTCGGATTTGTCGAGTTCGAGTTTGCCGGCCTCGATCTTTGAAAAATCTAAAATGTCGTTGATGATCGTCAGCAGCGAGTCGGCCGAGGCATGCGTCATCTCCAGATACTCGCGCTGCTGCGATGTCAGGGCCGTGTCCAGCGCGAGTTCGGTCATGCCGATGACCGCGTTGATGGGCGTGCGGATTTCGTGGCTCATGTGGGCCAGGAACTCGCTCTTGGCGCGATTGGCCTTTTCCGCAAGGGCCTTGGCTTTGAGCAATTCGTCCTCGGCGCGCTTGCGTTCCGTGATGTCCAGGGCTTCGCCGCCGAGGAACGGCTGTCCGCCGTGATTGGTGAAAGGGAATTTCAGGACGAGCCACTGGCGCATCTGGCCGTCCGGGGTTGGGATGTTCTCGAGCAGTTCGACCGGCTGCCCCAGATCGAGAATTTTCTGGTCGTTGGCGCGCACTTCCTGGGCGATGTTTTGCGGCCAGAGATCGTGATCGGTTTGGCCGCGAACAATTTCGAGCGTGGTGCGAAAAACGCGCTCGAACGTCCGATTGACGTACATATAACGGCCTTCGGCGTCCTTCATGAAGCTGACCGTCGGGCTGTTGTCCATGAAGGCGTGGAAGCGCTCTTCGCTTTCGCGCAAAGCGATTTCGGCGCGCTCGCGATCCTTCCGTTCCTGGGATTCCCGAAGGGCGCGCAGGACCGCCGGGCCAAGTTGCTCCAGCCGGTGCTTGAGGACATAATCCGTCGCGCCGGACTTGAGGCATTGGACGGCGGTTTCCTCGCCCATGGTGCCGGAAACGAAGAGGAAGGGAATGGACGGGCAGCTGTGCTGCGCTTTGGCCAGCGCGGATACGCCGCTGTAGGAAGGGATCGTGTAATCGGAGAGGATGACGTCGAAAAGCGTTTCATCGAGAACCTCCAGGTACTTCTTCTCGGTCGCCGCCACGGTGATTTCGCACGACAAGCCGAAATTTCTTAATTCCCTGGCCACGAGCGTGGCATCATCGGGATCATCCTCCAAATGGAGAACCCGGATGGTCCTTTTCCTAAGTCTGAATTCAGTGTCGCCCATCTTCTGTCCGAACGGCCGGGAAGCTTCGGCCGGCCATTGACAAGACTGAGAATCAAGTTATTAGAGCTTAAACCCGGCCAAAGGTTGTGATTCCACGCGGAGGAGAATTGGTGCGGACGGTCCGAGCGCGTAGGCCGTGGCCTGGGCAAGGACAGCGCCCGCCCCTCGCTCCACGCGGTCGCATATGCTGCCTCACCCAGCCGTCGCCGAGCCTTTGCCAGAGTGTCCTGGCTGGATAATGCCCACCGAAGTTTGAGCAGCCGTGTGACTCGCCGAAAAATCTTGCGGATTATTCGTCCTGCTTTTCTCCCGCGGGGTGAAGTCCGAAATGAATCAACTTCTCGCGCATGGTGGTGCGAGTCACTCCGAGCCAGCGGGCCGCCTTGGCTTGATTGCCCCGGGCCAATTGAATGGCCTGGGTGAAGAGTTCACGCTCCATCCCTTCGATCATTGCGGCGTGCGCCCCTTCGGTCTCTCCGCGCTGAGCTTTGGCCAACAACTCCGATAAATAACCGGCGACGGTCTGGTCGGAAGCGAGCACCGCCTTTCTCGTCCGGGCGTAGGCCTCTTGAGCGTGCTCCAATCCGATGGGGTAATTTCGGGCCAGGAGCAGGGCTTGCCGAACTGCGTTCTCCAGTTCTCGGACATTGCCGCGCCAAACCTGGGTGCGCAGGAATTCAATGGCTTCAGGCCGGATGGAAGGCGCCTCCACGCCCACTTCGCTGCCCGAGCGCTGCATGAAATACTTCACCAGGTCGGGAATGTCTTCGGCGCGCTGACTCAACGGAGGCAGCGAGATCGTGACACCACTCAAGCGGTAGAACAGGTCCTCGCGGAATTGATTGTCCTTGAGCGCGAGCTCGAGGTCCCGATGGGTGGCCGCCAGAACGCGGACATCCACCGATATCTTTTCATTGCCGCCGACACGCTGGAGGTACTTTTCCTGGAGTACGCGCAACAACTTAACCTGGGTGCTCAAACTCAAATCGCCGATTTCATCGAGGAAGAGGGTGCCGCGATCCGCTTGCTCGAAGCGGCCAATGCGGCGGGCTTGCGCCCCGGTGAACGCGCCGCGCTCATGCCCGAACAATTCGCTCTCCAAGAGCGTCTCCGGGATGGCGGCGCAATTCACCGCAATAAACGGCTGCGCCGCGCGGCTGCTGTGCTGGTAGATGGCGCGAGCCACCAGTTCCTTGCCGGTGCCGGTTTCGCCGCGAATGAGCACGGTGACCGCCGTTGCGGCCACGCGGCCGATTTCCTTATAGACCGCCTGCATGGCGCGGCTGTTGCCGATGATCGCGGATTGACTCGATTGCGCTTCTCCCAGTTCCACCGGTTCCGACATCAGCCGATTGCACGCCACGGATTTGGCGACCAGATCGAGGAGCTCAGCCATGTCGAACGGTTTGAGCAAATAGTCGTAAGCGCCCAGTTTGGTGGCCTCGATGGCGGTTTCCGTCGTGCCGAAGGCGGTCATCAGGATGATGGGCAGCTTGGGTTTAGCCGCGTGAAGTTGCTCGACCAATTCCAGTCCGGTCAATCCCGGCAGCTTCAAGTCGGTGATGACAACGTCGAAAGCCTGCGCCTTGGCTTGGGCCAAGCCGGTGTCACCTCTCTCCGCCACGGCGACCTGGTGGCCCTCAGCCTGCAATTCCTTCTTCAAGCCGCTGACAATGCCGGCGTCATCTTCGATAAGCAAAATCTTCGGTTGTGGCTTCATCTGCATCGATCTCCGGCAAGACGTTGAACCGCTTCAACGTTCGGCACCGCGGACAGGATCTTTGTCGTTCTCCGCGCCCGGCAGGACGATGCCGAAGGTCGTTCCGCGATCGACCTCGGTTTGATACTGGAGTGTGCCGCCATGTTTTTCAACGATGCGGGCCGCGATCGACAGACCCAGTCCGGTGCCCGTTTCTTTCGTGGTGAAGAACGGGTCGAAGAGCCGCTCCTGAACGTTCGCCGATATCCCCTTGCCG
>JACPRI010000005.1 GCA_016190065.1 Verrucomicrobiota bacterium | reverse complement strand
CGTGAATGAGCCCCTTCAGTTGCTCGATGTGCTTCCCCGTCTTGGCGCTCACGACGACAACTGGGGCTCCGGCCGCCGCGTTTTGCGCGGTCGCCAGGTTCCGTTCAATATCTGTGCACAGATCGGCCTTGTTCAGAACGATGACCGGCCGCGCCCCGCTTTCGTGGATCATGACCAGATGCCGCTCGATCAAACGCGGCCGAAACGCGTCATCCAAAGCCTGGACCAGAAAAACGACGTCCACGTTCGCGACGAGCACCTGTTCCTCGGTGTCCCGGCCCGCGACTTTTCGGGAGAATTTCGTCCGGCGCGGCAACACGCGGTGAATGACGGCTTTGGCTTCGTTCGCCAACGCCGAAACCGCCACCCAATCGCCCACTTTGGGCAATTCGGCCGGCGCTGCGGCGTGGTGGAGAAGTTTGCCCGACACGATGCCAGTGAGCGGGCCATGCGCGGTGTGAACTAGGTAATGGTGCCTATCCTCCACTGCCACACGGCCGGCCTGAAAACCCGCCGCTCGAAGGCCGGCAAATCTCTCATCCCAGGACGAGTTCCAACCCAGTTGTTCGAGTGTGATCGGTTGAATCAACATGCCATCGCAGGCGCACAGGCTTCGGGCGTGGCATCTTTAAGGATTACGCGGACAGAAAGCAATGGGGATCACGCAACGGGCGTCTTCCTCCAAAGCGACTGCATTTTCATTCGCCAAAGTCCGAGCGCGGGCTAAACTTCGGGGCATGACCACTTCAACTTTTCCGCACTCGCATCAATTCCGCCGGTTGATTGTTGTTCTCGGTTTTGCCGCCATCACTGGCGGGCTCACGGTTGGGTTCACCGCACAGGCCGCTCCCCGCGCCCTGGAGCCAGGCCGGCTCCCCAACGACGCGCGCCTCCAACCCGTGAAAGATCTCGACGGCTATTTCCCATTCAAACCGCCCACCACGACGGAGGCATGGTCCAAACGCTCAGATTATCTCCGGCGGCAACTCCTCGTCTCGCTCGGACTCTGGCCGATGCCCACTAAGACGCCGCTCAATCCGGTCATCCACGGCAGGATCGAGCGCGACAATTACACGGTTGAGAAAGTCTATTTCGAGAGCGCGCCCGGATTCTTTGTCACCGGCAATCTGTATCGTCCGAAGGGCAAAAGCGGCAAGCGCCCCGGCGTGCTTTGCCCGCACGGCCACTGGGCAAACGGACGTTTCACGGACGCCGGCGTTGACGGCGTGCGCAAGGAAATCGTCATGGGCGGCGAGCGATTCGAGGAAGGCGGACGCAGTCCCTTGCAAGCGCGCTGCGTGCAACTGGCGCGCATGGGTTGCGTCGTTTTTCACTACGACATGATCGGCTACGCCGACAGCACGCAGATTTCTTTTGAACTGGCTCATCGCTTCGCGAAGCAACGCCCGGAGATGAACGCGGCGGAGAACTGGGGCCTGTACAGCCCGCAAGCGGAAGCGCATTTGCAGAGCGTGATGGGATTGCAAAGCTTGAACTCCATTCGCGCGCTCGATTTTCTGCTCGACCTGCCGGATGTCGATCCCCACCGCATCGCGGTGACCGGCGCCAGCGGCGGCGGCACGCAGACTTTTGTTCTGTGCGCGATTGATCCGCGGCCCACGCTGGCGTTCCCGGCGGTCATGGTTTCCACCGCGATGCAAGGCGGGTGCACGTGCGAGAACGCGAGCTTGCTGCGCGTGGAGACGGGGAACGTCGAGTTCGCCGCGCTCTTCGCGCCGAAGCCACTTGGCCTGACTTCCGCCGAGGACTGGACCCGCGAGATGGCGGCCAAAGGTTTTCCAGAGCTGAAGCAGCACTACAAGATGCACGCGGCGGCCGACCACGTGATGCTGAAACGCGGCGACGGTTACTTCGGGCACAACTACAATTATCCCAGCCGGGCCGCGCTCTACAGTTGGGTCAATAAACATTTCAAACTCGGATTCAAGGACCCGATCATCGAGGAAGACTACCCGCGCCTGACCCAGGCGGAGATGTCCGTCTGGGACGGGCAACATCCCAAGCCCAAAGGCGGCGATGCATTCGAGAAACAGTTGCTCCGTTGGTGGACCGATGACGCGCAGAAACAGTTGCAGCAAGCCGCAACTTCGTCCTCCGAATTCAGAAAGGTCTTCGGCGGCGCGGTGGATGTCCTGATCGGACGCAAGCAGTCTGACGTTGGCCCCGTGGAGTGGGACATGAAGGAGAAGATTGACCGGGGGCGCTACCTGGAAATGTCCGGATTGCTTCGCGCCACGGCCCATCGTGAGGAATTGCCAGTGGCTTTCCTGCACCCGAAAGAGTGGAACGGTCAGACCGTGATTTGGGTGGATGAACAGGGCAAAGCCGGATTGTATGCCGCGCTGGACGTGAGCTCGCGCCTGCGACCGGAAATCCAGGAACTCCTCGACGCCGGAGCGACGGTTCTCGGCGTGGACTTGCTGTTTCAAGGAGAATTCCTCGCGGACGATCAGCCCGTGACGAAGACGCGCCGGGTCAAGAATACGCGCGAGGCCGCGGCGTACACGTTCGGGTATAATCACACGCTCTTCGCTCAGCGCGTGCATGACATCCTCACAGCCGTTTCTTTCATCAAGAACAATGAGCGGACTTCGAAAAGGATCGACTTGGTTGGACTTCACGGCGCCGGCCCTTGGGTCGCGGCGGCACGCGCTCAATTAGGCGGAACTGTGGACAGAGCTGTGGTGGACACCGGAGGATTTCGCTTCGCCCATATCACGGAAATTCACGATGTAAACTTCCTGCCTGGCGGAGCCAAATACGGCGATCTCCATCACATGCTCGCCCTGGGCGTCCCGGGCAAATTGTGGCTGGCCGGCGAAGGCAGCGAAGCGCCCACGAGCGTCAAGACGGCCTACCGAACCGAAGGTGCCGAGAAAAACCTGAGCGTCTTCGACGGCACTTCGGAGCAAACACGCGCCGCGGCGGTCAAATGGCTATTGACCAAGAATTGAGCTCAGGGAAACTCTACCGCAGATGGACGCAGATCGAGCCAGATGGGAGTGGTCTCGAATCTGGCCAGCGTCGGATCCGCGTCGGATCTGGCTAGCGGACTTGTCTCTTCCTCATCCGCGTTTATCCGCGTCCATCTGCGGTTTCTCTGATTGTTAAAGAACTAAAACCAGGAGGCCACTATGCGATTATGCCGATTTGCCCAGGGCACCGAAGCGCGCCCGGCGTTCTACTTCGACAAACTGATTGTTCCGCTGGAGGCAGCGAAGCGGATCTACCGGGAGCGGACGCACAAGGAACTGTCGCTGCCGGTGACGGACGATTTGCTCGCGTATTTGCCCCCAGACGGAAAGAGCTTTGCTGCCACGCGCGAGCTGGCTGCGTGGTTGGAAACTAACCCCGGCGTAGCTGATGGTGCCGCGCTTGATCATTCAAAAGCGCAGATCCTCACTCCGCTCCCGCGCCCTCCGAAACTATTGTTGCTGGCTGGAAACTACGCCGCGCATATCGAGGAAGGTGGACGGAACGCCGTGGCTCGCCAGAAAACATTCCCTTACGTTTTCATGAAGCCCCCCAGCACCACGCTCAACCATCCCGGCGCGTCGATCCCCATTCCCAAGGTTTCGCCGAGCTTCATCGACTGGGAAGTGGAACTCGGCGTGATCCTCGGACGCCGGGCCAAAGCCGTCCGAGAAGAAGAGGCCCTTCAATATGTGGCGGCCTATACTGTCGTGAACGATATCTCGGACCGCAAATTCCGTCCGAACCCCGGACGCGAGAATCGCCAGCAAGACCAGTTCTTCGACTGGCTCCACGGCAAGTGGCACGACGGCTTCTGTCCCGCCGGACCGTGTGTCCGTTCGGCCGACTCGCTGCCGGACCCGCAGAAGCTTCGGCTGACCTTGAAGGTCAACGGCGAGACCAAACAAAACGCCAGCACCACGCAACAAATCTTCCCGGTCGCCGCCGTGATCGCGTTCATCTCAAGCTTCGTCACCCTGGAACCGGGCGACATCATTTCGACTGGGACGCCCTCCGGGGTGGGCAACGCCACCGGCACCTATCTCAAGCCCGGCGACCGGATGGAAGCGGAGATCGAAGGCATTGGCGTCCTGAAGAATCAGATGATCGCGGATCGATGACCGGGGAAAAAGAGCTCAGCCGCAAAGAACACAGCGATCACAGCGCGGTAAAGCCGCAACCGAACAACCACGGATGACACGGATCACACGGATGGGGAAGGAAGTGAGCCGGGCCAAGATCATTCCAATCCGTGGTTAATCCATTTTGGTTGCGGCATTGCCGCTCCGGGTAATCCGTGGTTGCTTTGGTCGCGGGTAGAAATCATTCAGCCGCAGAAGAATCATGGCCTCACTCCGTAACCAGACAATTATTTCAGTCATGCTGGCTGTGCCGGATACTCCTGAGGCCGTTGAGTGGTACAAAAAAGCGCTCGGCGCAGACGTGCTATGGAGCCTGGGGTCGGTTGCGGGCTTGGAGATTAACGGCGCGCCTTTCTTCTTGCATGAGCCGGTCAAGGGCCGTTTCGCCAGTCCGAAGGAAATTGGCACCACGACAGCGCGAGTCGAATTGTTCGTGGACGACCCGGATCGGGTGATTGCCCGCGCCGTCGAGGCTGGCGCGAGAGGAGATGGCATCAAAGACCACATCACACCGTGGGGCACGCATCGGCAAGGCGGGTTCACCGACCCGTTCGGGCACCTCTGGTTGGTCGGCGATCGATCCCCCTTGAATCGCTTTCCCTGAGCAGCGGTGAAGAAGCGCAACAGGCGGCCATCCTGAATTCAAATGTCATCGAGCAAAAAGAATCGCGCCTTCTGGAATTCGTGGAGCGTCGCGTATCAAGCCGCCCACGGCCCGGTGCTCTCCCAGAAGGCGCTGGCCTGGGGTGTGTGGCGCATTCCCGAATCAGAACTCAGAATTCTCGGCCCGATCGAAGGCCGGCGCATGCTGGAGCTGGGTTGCGGCGCGGCTCAATGGACCCTTGGGCTGGCCGCTGGCGGCGCCCATGCCGTTGGGATCGATCTGTCCGAACAGCAACTCGCCCACGCCCGCACATCAACCGAGTCGATCGGCGAGGGCCCGGGGCTGGTGCAGGGTGACGCGGAAAACCTCCCATTCCAGGACGGCGTGTTCGATATCGTTTTCTGCGATCACGGCGCCACCGTCTTCGCCGCGCCAAAGAAGACGGTGTCGGAAGCGGCGCGAGTGCTCAGGCCCGGCGGCCTGTTTGCGTTCTGCATGTCCACGCCTATCCGTGACATTTGTTTCGATCCCTCGACCGGAGCCGTCTCAACTAAACTCGCGACGGACTACTTCGGGCTCTCCAGATTCGAGGACGTCGAGTCTGTCGAATACCAGCTTCAGTACGGGGCATGGATTCGTCTCTTCCGGGCTGAAGGCCTCGTGGCTGAAGATCTGGTCGAGATTCAGGCGCCACCGGACGCCGTAACAACCTACTCGGACTTTGTCGCGGCAAATTGGGCGAGACGGTGGCCCGCGGAGCATGTCTGGAAACTCACAAAGACCGCCTGAGGTTGCGCAATCATGGATCAGATTCTCGATGCTGACCAGCACGAGCGTCTCGGCCGCGCGCTGATCGGGCCTGTTCTGGCGCTGCTACCGAATGAGAAAACGGTCTGACAAAGCCGCGAGTGTCATGGGGAGCCGCCACAGCCTTCGAGCCGTGCGCACGGACCCTGAACTGGTAAGGACGCGTTCCACCGCGTCCCTGATAATGTTCTTCCGATTGCTGAGTAAAGTCAGGGAAGGAGTGGAATCCGTCCTTACCAGGTTCATGGGAAGCACACGCGAGTCCTGTCCAAGTGCAATTTCCAACGAATCGGAGAGGTCGTTGACCCTGAAGACGGATTAGTTTGGAGATGGGAGCGGCGCAATGAAGCGGTTCAGCCGTAATAGCGCCTCAGCGACGCGGGCAATTTGCCGACTCTCAGCGCGTGCTCGATGACTTGATCTGTCTCGATGCCGCTTTGATCCAACACAAGCACTTCCTCCCCGGCCAGCGCGGCGATGATGACGCCGTCGCGCAGCAGAATCCGGTTCGCCGCGACGGCGGGAATGCGGCGGCCCGGCGTCAGAATTCCAGCCAGATTCAAGGGATCGGCGGCGCTCAAAGCAATCAACCGGCCCGGAACTGATTCTTTGCGAATGGAACGAAGCTGGTTGATCGCTTCGGGCAGGGCAAATTGTTCACCGCTGACCCCGGCGACAAAGTGTCCGCCGCGAATCTCTCCGCGCGCTTCGAGCCGGCGAAAGACGCGGCCTAGTTCGTACCAAGGAACCTGGATGGATTCGCGCTCCAGCAAACGCCGAAACACCACGCCGTAACGGCGCAACAAAGTCCGCGCGAAAAGTTCAATCGCCTTTTCGCGCTGTATCGGATCGCTTTCGGCTTCGATTTGAGATTTGGAATTTGAGATTTGAGATTGGCCATGTGCCTGCCGCAACAATGACCAGCGCCCCGCGAACTCCACGCTGGTCACCGTCTTGCGCCGGCGCGCTGTCGGCGTGTTCGCCAGACTCGGTTTCTTGTGCGCCGGAATCAGCAAGGCGCGCAAACCATCGAAACTGTCCGCCGTCACCAAACCCAACGCGGACAATTCGCCGAGAGCCCGTTCCGCTTGTGAAGGCAAGAGTCCAGTGCCTCGCACGATCTCGGCAAAGAACAACGCCCCACCTTGACTCAAAATCTCCAGAACTTTCCTCGTGTCGGGCGCGAATTCCAGTTGGCCGACCTGGGCACAAAGCGCCAGCCACGAACGCAGATGTTCTCGCGCGAAGATCGAAATGGGGCTGGAACGGAGCGGCCCCATGGAGAAGGAACGTGCGCTGGCATTTCCTGGAACACTCAGCCGTCCCCAGCCGACGCGTCCGGTAAAGCAAACTCGGTCCAGCCATTGCGGATCGTAGTCTTTCGCCCGGGCGCACAACACGTCGGGTTCCCAGACGCCTGCGGCCAGTTCGTAGCCGTCGAGCAGTTCGAGCAACGCTTCCACACCTTCCGGCCCCTCCACTTGATGCTCCGGATCGACGCGTTGCCATGCGGCGAGGAAGCGGCAGAATTCGGCGATCGGCACCGGCTGAATCTCGGCGCGAAGGCGATTGATCGTGAGACGATGAATCCGCGCCAAAAGCCGCCGCTCGCACCATTCCTGTTCCGGCGCGTCCGGCCGAAAGCGACCGCGTAGAATGAAACCTTCGGCTTCGAGAGCGAGCAAAGCGGTTTCGATTTCACTGCTTGAAATCTCCAAAAGCCGGCTCAGTTCGGCAGCGGTAACGGGGCCTGAAAGTTCAAGGCGCCCGCGCAGCAACTCGCGCAGCGCATCGGCTCGCTCCAAGCTACGCCGTTGTTCTGCTCCCGGGGCGGCCACCGGCGGATCGACGACTGCATTGGGGTAAACTGCGCTCACCATAGAAAGCCGTTCCACTGCGACCCAAAAGGATGGCCCCACGCACATCCGTGTCGCCCGCCCAGACTGTGCCAATGACCGCAGAAGGCGCGGCCAGCCTTGGCCAGGCGGGCCGGTCGTTGGCCCGATTTCGCCAGATCCTTGGTTAAGAGCGTGTGCGAAAACTGAATTCGATCTATCGTCCTCGTCGTCGCACTCGTCCTCGTCCTTGATTCTGGGTAAGTGCTTCGAGGACGAGGACGGGCGGTCAGACTGGATTTCCACATTTGCGCTCAGGTCGTTGTCAGCCAGAAGTCCAAATTGCATCAGCGCATCGTGCATTTCGTCCTCGTTTGCGGGCGCTGGCCAGGCTTCTTCGCACACGCGATGAATCGCTGCTGCGTCTAGAATCCCCAGCGCAGCGTTCGATGCCGAGTCGAGCGCGCGCCGAGTATAGACCGCTTGCGTCCGGCGCTCTTCCAACGGCGCGTTGTCCAGGAACGCGTACGGCTTGGCGTTCAGAATTTCGTGCGCCAAAGGCGAAGGCTCGGGCAAATCCTTCGCCACGCAGCGAATCGATCCGCTTTCGATGCGCTGGAGCAAAGCGACCAGGCCGTCGATATCCATCGCCTCGGTCAAACAATCGTGGATGGTTTGGTTGACTAGCGGATGATCCGGGATTTCACGATCGCCCACGATGTTCTCCAGACACGCCAGTTGATCCGGAAAGACGGCGGCGATTAGATCCTCAGCCTCCATCCGCTGCAGCGGTGGAGGCGTGCGGCGGCTTCCGCGCTGCCGGGGAATGGCGAGGGACCGCGCGGCGTTCCAGCGCCAGCGGACCGTGAACATCGGCGCATCCAACAGCGCTTGCACGAGCACGTCGCGGACGGTGTTGGAATGGAGGTAATGAAAAACTTCCTCCAACGGGAACGAGTGCTGCGTGCCGAGCGAGAGCACGATGGCGTCATCAGTGGCCGCGGCTTGCAGCTCGAAATTGAATTTCCGGCAAAAGCGTTTGCGCAACGCCAGGCCCCAGGCGCGATTGATTCGACTGCCCCAGGGAGAATGAAGGACCAATTGCATCCCGCCGGATTCGTCGAAGAACCGTTCGATCACCAAGGTGTCCTGCGAAGGAATCACTCCGAGCGCGCGATGGACCGCGCCAAAGTATTCGGCGATCTGGATAGCGGCTCGGATGGAAAGGCCGGTTTCTTCCGCCAGCCATTCGGCAACGGCGTTGCGAAGATGTGGTGCTTGGGCCGAGGACATCGCGCATTCGTCGGAGCTATCTTCTAAATCGACGCGCACTTTCCCCTCACCCCGGCCCTCTCCCTTGGGGAGAGGGAGAGCT
>JACPRI010000414.1 GCA_016190065.1 Verrucomicrobiota bacterium | reverse complement strand
CCTTCAGACAATCGAAAAGCCGGGATTTGCCGGCGCCGGCGTATTCTTCGCGCAGTCGCGAGAACACTTCTTCGAGGACCGTGAGGGCCCAGCGTCGTTCGAAGACCTTGTCGGGACTTCGTTCATCCACCGGTTCCAGCCGATACCGTTTCTCGGCGTCTAGTTCGTCGAGCCGAATCAAGGCGCGTCCGCAGCCGCGCTTCGCCGTCCTCGATCGTTGCCACTCGTTCACCAGGAAATGCTTCAGTGACACCAAAAGAAAGGAGCGGAAGCGGCCTTTTTCGCGGCGAATGGATTCCAAATTGCGATTGGCCAGAAGCCGGGCGAAGAACTCCTGAGTTAGATCCTGGGCCTCGTGTGGTTGACAACCTTGACGCCGGACAAAAGCGTAGAGCGGATACCAGTACGTGCGGTACAACTGGGAGAGGGCTTGATCGGCCTCGGTCGAACCCGTTTGCGCGGCGGCGAGGACGGTCTGCCAATGCGTCGTCGCAAATTCCACGCGCCGTTCCAGGCGCTCGCTGGCTGGGCCGGTCATAAGCGGATCGATTTTGGGATCGACGGCTAATCTTGCTGGCCTGAATAGTCGTTACGATTCAATCCCGAAGCAAGTTCCAAGTCTCAGACGCTTCCGGACGCCGTGACTGGTGCGACTGATGCGACTGCCTGCGCATTGACAACACCGGGGTTCCCTCGTATGAGACACTGAATGGTATCGACGGGTTCGTTCCGCGGGCTGGTTGAGTTTAGTCCGACCTTCGCTCCTCGCCGCTCAATCAGCCACGTGCTGTTTGATTTCGACGGCACGCTCTCCTTGGTCCGCCAAGGCTGGCCCGAGGTGATGCTCCCCCTGTTTCTCGAGATGCTGCCCCGAAAGGGTGGCGACACTGAGGATCAACTCCGACAGACCTTGTTCGACGACATCATGCGCTTGAACGGCAAGCAGACGATTTACCAGATGATCCAATTCACGGAGCGCGTGAAAGAACGCGGCGGCAAAGCGGAGGAGCCGCTGTGGTACAAACGCGAGTACTTGCGGCGGTTGGACGAGAGAATCCGGCATCGACTCGAGGGCGTCGCCAATGGGTCGATGCGGCGAGACGACTTTCTCGTCTTCGGCGCCCGTCCGCTTTTGGAGCACTTGAAAGCTCGCGGGCTGAAGCTTTACCTGGCAAGCGGCACGGATGAGCCGTTTGTGAAGCACGAGAGCGAGTTGCTGGACCTGACCCGGTATTTTGGCGAACACATCTATGGCGCCAAGGACGATTACATGACGTTCTCGAAGAAAATGGTCATCGAACGCATCCTGCGCGAAAACCGGATCGCCGGCGAACAGTTGCTCGCGTTCGGCGACGGCTACGTCGAGATCGAGAACACGAAAGAAGTCGGGGGACTCGCGGTGGCCGTCGCGAGCGATGAAGCGCACAATGGATCCGGGCGCATGGACGAATGGAAACGGCAACGATTGATGGGCGTCGGCGCGGACGTTTGCATTCCCGATTATCGGGACGCGGAGGCTTTGCTAAAGGTTTTGTGCGCGTGAGCGCTTCCCCGCGTTCGAAGTTCAAAGTTCAAGGCTCAATGTTCAAAGTTCGATCTGCGCTGTTCCATGAACCCTGAGCCGCTGGACCTCTCCCGCTTGAAAATCCTCCCGCTCGCGGCGCGCAAGAGCCTGACGCGGGTTGAAGAGATCTTGATTCCGCCGGACGCAACTCCGGCGCCATGCGACGAACGAACCGCTTCGATCATCCGAGAAGCCGGAACCAAGATTGCGGCGGCCCGCAAATGCGGCGCCAGTGTGATGCTCATCTACGGCGCGCATTTGCTGCGCAACGGCGCGGCGCTGATTCTCGAACGGATGATGTCCCGCGGCTGGCTGACCCATCTCGCCACGAACGGCGCGGGCTCGATCCATGACTGGGAATACGCGTTCCTGGGCCGATCCACGGAAAGCGTCGAAGAGAACGTGGCCACGGGAACCTTTGGCGCATGGGATGAAACTGGGCGCAACCTCCATCTTGCGCTGCTCGCGGGCGCCCTTCGGAGCGAAGGGTACGGTCAGGCGGTTGGCCGTTTTATCGCTGAGGACGGAGTTGCGTTGCCCTCCGCCGAGTCATTGCAGCGCGCCATCCAATCCGAGCCTTCGCATCCGCTGACCGCGGCGCGGGCCGACTTGCTTCAGGCCCTGCAGGCGCACCGGCTTCCGACTGGACGGATTGAAGTGCAGCATCTTTGGAAGCACGCCTCGATTTTTGCCCAAGCTTTCCGGCACAGGATTCCTCTGACGGTTCATCCGGGTGTCGGCTACGACATCATTTCCAATCACCCGATGTTCAACGGCGCCGTCATCGGGCGGGCGGCTGATTTGGATTTTCGGCGTTTCGGCGCGGCTGTGGAAGGACTCGACGGCGGAGTGGTCCTATCCGTCGGCTCGGCAATCATGGGGCCGCAGGTGTTCGAGAAGAGTCTGAGCTGCGTTAATAATCTGCGCCTGCAAGCGGGCCGGCCCATCGTCCGCGAGCATAGCATTTATGTGGTCGATATCCAGGAGGCGGGGAATTGGGATTGGACGCAAGGCGAGCCTCCCAAAACCAACCCGGCCTACTACCTGCGCTTTTGCAAAAGCTTTTCGCGCATGGGCGGGACAATGCAGTACGTGTGCTGCGACAATGCGGCTTTCGTGCACCAACTCTATCAGCGGCTGGCCGGCGTATGAGGCTTCATGAAGCCGCGGCAATTTCGAACAAGAAAGCGGAAGGCTCTCATGGGCGATTCACCATCTGTTGGACGTCGCATCGCGGTCACATTTGAAACCATGAGAAGAGCTTCGATAGCTGACGTTGAGCAACTCGTTACCATGATGGTGGAGTTCTACTCTGAGTCGCCCTACACGCTGAACCCCCAGCGGGCGGTTGACGCGTTCACCGCGCTTTTGGCCGACGAGCGCTTGGGGCACGTCTGGTTCATTCAGGCGAACTCCAGGGATGTCGGATGCGTGGTTGTGACGCTCTGTTACAGCATGGAGCACGGCGGTCTGACTGCCATCGTGGACGACTTTTTTGTGCGGCCGACGTTTCGTGGCCTTGGACTTGGCAAAGCGGCGCTGGCCGAGATTCGGGATTTCTGCGCGAGCCAAGGTGTGCGTGCTTTGCATGTCGAGACCGGAAGAGACAATCCGGCGGCCCTGGCCGTGTACCGGCGCGCAGGGTTCATCGATACGGATCGTCTGCACCTGACGCTGGGACTCGCCGACCCTACGCATGCCCCTTGATTGAGCGACGATGAATGGTTCAATAACGGGCGGCCATCAGCGGGACGGCTTCCTCAAGATTAACGGAACGAAGCCTGCTCAGCATACGCCATGAACGTGGAACGATTTGACGCCCTTACCGCCGGCTACTCGAAGCTCCGAGTCGCGGTGATCGGGGATTTTTGCCTGGACCGTTATCTGGAGATCGATCCGGGGAGGAAAGAGACTTCCATCGAGACTGGCCTTCCCGTCCACAACGTCGTGAACGTCCGCTCTCAACCCGGCGGCGCCGGCACCATTCTGAACAATCTGGTGGCCCTGGGCTTGAGGGAAATCATCCCGGTCGGGTTCTGCGGCGAGGACGGCGAAGGTTGGGAATTGCGGCGGGCGCTCCAAGCCAAACACGGCGTGCAACTGGATCATTTTGTGCCCACGTTCCAACGCCGCACGTTCACCTACACCAAACCTCTGATCCTGGAGCCGAGAAAGCCACCGGTGGAATTGAATCGCCTGGACATCAAGAATTGGACCCCGACGCCGCCCTCGGTCGTCGAGTGCTTGCAGCAAGCGGCGTGGTATCTGGCCGGGCATGTCGATGCCTTCATTCTTTTGGATCAAGTCGATATGGCCAACACCGGGGTCGTCTCCGGAAAGGTCCTGGAGATGATCGATCGCATCACGCGCGAGTTTCCCGGCTTGCTCATCGTGGCGGACAGCCGGCGCGGTTTGCGGAGTTTTCCGAAGGTAACCTTCAAAATGAACAACGCCGAGCTCGCGCGATTAACTCGCGCCCGCGCGATAACGGACCTGGCCAAGATTCAAAAGCAAGCGGTCGGTCTGTCGTGCAAGCAGGGACGCCGCGTTTTCGTGACGATCGCGGAGCGCGGAATTGTCGGCGCGGATCCTGGCGGCGAGGTTCACCATGTTCCAGCTTTGCCGGTGCGCGGCGAGATCGATGTGGTCGGAGCCGGAGATGCGGTGACGGCCAATCTCACCACCGCCATAGCGGCGGGTGCGACGCTGCGGGAATGCCTGGAGCTCGCGATGCTGGGAGCGTCGATTGTCATCCATCAATTGGGGACGACGGGCACGGCGTCTGTGCCCGATCTGCGGGCGCTGCTCAAAAAGACGTCGGCGAAAGACGGCTGAACAATCGGAGTCATTAAAGCGTTAAATGCGTCAGATGGAAAATGCGTTCGTCGCCAACCGAAGGCAACCCAAGGAATCTTTACAGAAGGCAACAAAGCTCACGAAGTCTTTGTTCTCTTTGTTGCCTTCTGTGAAAAACCACGAAGCCTTTTGTTCCAAGCGATGTCTCGGGGGAAGCGCGTTCGTTCATGCCACACATGGTCACCAGGATTCTAACCGCGGATAACGCGGATGGGCGCGGATCAAGAACAAGAGGCTCCCCAAGCTCCGGGGTTATCCGGGCAATCTGCGCTGCAATCGTCGAATTTGGTCGTAAGCTGCGATCAAGTCTTTTCCCCCATTCGACCAATTTAACGATCCAACGTTGTAACGTTTTTAACGTTTTAACGATTTCGAGTGCGGCTCTGCCGCGCCGCGTTGTCCGTGGTTTATCGGGTTTCGGTCTGGCCGCGCTTTGTGCGTGCACGCAATTGAAATCGACTGCGCCGCGGACACAGCTTGCCCGCTACGAATTTACCCAACCACAAATGGGGGTGGCGTTTCGGATCGTTCTATATGCGGGAAGTGAATCAAAGGCGGAAAGCGCAGCCGCGGCAGCCTTCAACCGAATCAAAGAACTCAACGCCATCATGAGCGATTACGAGCCGGACAGCGAACTGAGCCGGCTTTCCGCGACGGCAGGTCAGCGCGTTGATGTCCCTTTGAGCCCGGATTTGTGGACGATCCTAGAACGCTCGCAAGCTTTGGCACGAAGAACGGCCGGCGCGTTCGACGTGACCGTGGGCCCGTGCGTGAATCTGTGGCGGAGAGCGCGAAGGGTTCGGCAATTGCCCGACCCGGAGCGCCTGTCCGAAGCGCGAAAAGCCGTCGGTTATCGCAACCTTCAACTCGACCCCAAGACGCGAGCCGCGCGGCTGCTCGTTCCGGGAATGCGCCTGGATTTGGGTGGGATCGCCAAAGGATATGCCGTCGATGAAGCGCTGAAGGTCCTCCGCGCGCAGGGCATCGAACGCGCGCTGGTCGGAGGCGACGGAGATATTGCCGTCAGCGAACCGCCGCCCGGGAAATCCGGCTGGCGCATCGGAATTGCCACGCTCGACGTGCCGAACGCTCCCACCAATCGATATGTGCTTCTCAAGCACGCCGCGATTTCGACGTCAGGCGATTTGTCCCAGCGGTTGGAGATCGGCGGAGTGCGTTACTCGCACATCGTCAATCCGCACACGGGCCTTGGCGTGACCGACCACAGTCTCGTGACCGTCATCGCGCGCGACAGCATCACCGCGGACAGTTTGGCGACCGCCATCAGTGTGCTGGGACCGGAGAAAGGGATGAAGCTGATCAAGGAAACGACCGGGGCTGCGGCACGGATTGTCCGCAGTCCCGGCGAGAACATCGAAACCTACGAGTCCCGGCGATTTAAGGATTCTCTTGCGGCGGACTAACCTTCCTCCTCTCCCCATGAGGAACGAATGGGGAGAGGATCGAGAAGGGCAAGCCAATCCAGGTGGTCTTCCTCACGCCTGCGCAGCGACGGGAACCACAGGCGGGTCTTTGAAGATGTCGTGCGCGCTCGGCATGGGCGGAAGCAGCGTCCTGAAATCGCCCCACTGCATCTTGGACGAATCCGTGTAAACCTGCTCCGGACCGTAGGCGAATTTCGAGTTCAGGATGGCATCCCATTCTACGGCGCTGCCGCTGTAAGCCGCTTCGCGGCCCATGATGGAAGTGAGCGTGCTGTCCGTGACGTTCTTGGCCTCGTTCAGCTCGGTGTCGGTCAGGATGGCGTTGATCAGATCGACGTGCTCCTGGACATAACCGCTGACGAACTTCTCGCGAAAGCGGAAGAGGGTCTTGCCGCTCCTCGACAAGATCGTATTCGCGGGATTGGCCGAGCCATTGCTGCCGTGGACCGCTTCGCTTACGGACGCCCAATTGCGCTTGATCTGGCCGCAATAGCTGAACATGCGCGCGCCATTGGCGTACTCAAACTCGACATCGAAATTGTCCCAGATCTCGCCGGACTTGCTGCCCAGTTGCTGGCGGGAGCCCTGGCCCCAGCACTTCACGGGGTGGCCGCCCATGATCCAATTGCACACGTCGAGGTTGTGGACATGCTGTTCGGTGATATGGTCACCGGACAGCCAGATGTAATGGTACCAATTGCTCACTTGCTTCTCCAACGCGGTCTCGCCGCGCTCGCCCCGGTGCCAGATCGGCCCGCCATTGACCCAGTAGGCGCGCAGGGTGACGATGTCGCCGATCATCCCGTCCTGAATGCGTTTGATCGTCTCGTTGTAATTCGCCTCGTGGCGGCGCTGGGTCCCGGCGGCGACTTTCAAACCTTTCTTCTTCGCCAGTTCATAGGCTTCATACATGATCCGCGCGCCTGGACCGTCCACCGCCACCGGTTTTTCGGTGAAAATGTTTTTGCCCGCTTCGACGCACGCTTTGAAGTGCGCCGGACGAAATCCGGGCGGCGTCGCGAGAACGGCGTAATTGACTCCCGGAACTTCCAGCGCTCTCCTGTAAGCGTCGAACCCGCTAAAGCACTTGTCGTCCGGCACATTGAACCGCGCGCCGGCGCCTCGGGCCTGACTGGGAAAAATGTCCGCCACGGCCACGATTTTTGCATCGACGCCCACGGTCTTGCCGGCTTCGAGGAAGTTTCCTCCCGCGCCCGAACCGCGTCCGCCGACGCCGATGATCACGGCATTCATTGGTTGTTTCGCCTGGGCGTGGACGACGGAAGGGAACTGCACCGCCGCTACAGTGCCGGCGGTGGCGACCGATGCGCCTTTGAGAAACTGGCGGCGGGAAATGGGGGATGGTTCTTTCATGGGATTCTGCGAGTCGTGGTGTTTCGTTGATTCATTCATAACGTTCCTGAGCTTAAGAGTTCAAACCAGGGCGGCGTTGGGATCTTTGGCGGCCATGCAAACCGAACACCAAGGCGCTGGATTGACGCACGCGAAAGCGTGCGCGGTTTCGGTTTCAGAATTCAAAGTCATCCGCCATGCCTGGGATGACTGAACTTAATCTTTTTCAACGCCGCTTGTCCAATATTTAGATAGCTCCTCGGGCGGCGGAACCTTGAGCGGTCGAATCACGCGGAAGCCGAGGAATTGGGCGTCGGTGAGGTACCAAATGCTTTTGGGCAATTGCGGATCCTGCTGTTTCCAGCTTCGATCCGAAGCTCGGCGCGCAGCGCTCCGGAGTAATTCCGCGTCGTCGTCCCAGGAACCGCCCCGAGCCACGTGCGGATAAGGCTTGGTCGCTTTGTTCCACGGGCTCTCCGCCAGCGTGCTGGCGAACTGTTTGTAATAATCCGCGTTGTACTCATCCAGAGTCCATTCGACGACGTTGCCGTGCATGTCGTGAAGGCCCCAGGGGTTCGGCTTTTTCTTGCCGACCTTCTGGTACTTGCCATCGCTGTTTTGTGCGTACCACGCGTAATCGCCCAGTTTGGCGGGATCGTCTCCGAATGAGTAAGCCGTCGTCGTCCCGGCGCGGCAGGCATATTCCCATTCGGCTTCGGTGGGCAGCCGGTAAAAGCGGCCGGTCTTCGCGCTCAGCCACTGGCAATATTTGTTGGCCCCATGCTGGGTCATGCTGATCGCGGGAAAGCCATCTTTGCCCATGCCGAAACTCATCTCGACGTACGGCGCGGTCGGGCGGCTGACGGCATCCGCGCCGGGGAATTGAGCCGCGTTATATTGCCGGAGGGCGCGGATTTTCTTTTCCTCCTCCGGATACATGAACAGCTCGTATTCATTCCAAGTCACCTCGTGTTTGCCCATCCAGAACGGCTCAATTGCGACACGGTGGGGCGGGCCTTCATCCGGCTTGCGGCCACGTTCCTTTTCCGGGCTGCCCATGAGAAACGCACCGCCCAGGACGGGCACCATGTCGAAGGAGACGTCCGTGCCGGAAATCTTGTCGGTGTAAAGCCTCATCTGGGTTTGGTTGGTGACGTCGAGCTTGGAGAGAATCGCCCGATGAATCGCGTGGACGGTCTCCAGATCTTCCGCTGAGGCCTGCTCCGCCTTGCGAGGAACGAGTTTGATTCCATCCGGCCAGGCTGCGCCTTGCATGACCCAATCCCACAGAAGATCCGTTTTGTCCGGAGGCAACGGTCCGCCTTTGGTTTTCGGGGGCATCAAGTACTCGTGGTCGGCGCGCAAGACGGTGGTGGTGTAGAGCGGGCTGGAGAGAGGTTTGCCGGGATGGATGGCCGGGCCGTTGTCGCCGCCTTTGAACGCCCATTCCTTCATGTCCAAACGGAGCCCTCCTTCATCGTGGCCTTCCCGATGACAACTCACGCACGAGAATTCCAGAATGGGCTGGATGTCCTTCGCAAAATCGATTTTCCGGGCGACGGCGAGTTTCACCGAGTCCGGCCACTCGGCGCCTTGCGCGATCCAGCGGCGGAGCAGATCGGTTTTGTCTTTGGGCAGCGGACCTCCTTTTGGCTTGGGCGGCATCAATTCGTCGTGGTCTGCCGGGAGAATCGTGAGCTTGTAAAGCGGGCTTTCCTCCGGCTTGCCCGGCACCAAAGATGGGCCGTTGTCTCCGCCTTTGATGGCTCCGCTTCGGGAATCGAGCCGCAGCCGGCCTTTGGGCTTCTCCGCGCCGTGGCAACTCAGACAGCTTGTTTCAAGGATCGGCTTGATGTGCTGAGTGAAATCAACCTTTTCCTGTGCTTGAACCGAAACAAAATGCGATGATGCCAAGGCCGTCAAAATGCAGACCAGCGTTGTGAACGAGCGATTCATTTGTGATTGCGCGATTGACCGCGATACTTTTCGCGGGCGCAGCGTGAATGTCAACATCGCGCAACCGGGCAAAGCTGGTAGGGACGGATTCTACTCCGTCCCTGATTTTTTGGGCCTTTGGCAGGATGTCAGGGCGCGGTGGAATGCGTGCTTTACCTGTTCAGGGGCAGAACAACGAATCAACGAATCGCTTTTCCCCCTGGATTCGGAGTCGCGACCGGTTCATTATTCTGATCCATGAATGCGACAGCCACCGCAACGCTTGACGACCGCGCCGCCAACTACCTGATCGCCCAACTCAATGAAATCGATCCGCTGCGTTGCCCGTGCGGATTCGCCCGCCGCGCCTTCGCCACCGCGGAGAACTCCGTGGCCAGCGTTCATCAAGTCGATATCCAGCTTGATGCCCGGACGCATTACCACAAGAAGATGACCGAGATTTACGTCGTGCTCGAAGGCGAAGGCTCGATTGAACTGGACGGAAATATTTTTCCGGTCAAACCCATGACCTCGGTGATGATCAAGCCCGGCTGCCGCCATCGGGCCATCGGCAAACTGAAAATCATCAACGTCGCCATCCCCGCCTTCGACCCGAAGGACGAGTGGTTTGATTAGAAGCTGGCCGGCGGTTTTGGAGAACCTTACTGCACACCTCAAGCGGGAGCATGGCTCATCCGAAGAACCCACCCCTCCGCTCCTCCCAGGCTGGGAACCGGCAACAGGTGTGCATCACAGAGTTCCCCTCCTGGGAGGGGGCAGGGGGTGGGTTCATTGAAGCAATCCACGGCCAGCCTCGAAAGTCAGCGTCAGTACTTCGGCTCCCGCTGCTTCTAGCCCTGATTTTCGCCGCCCTGGCTGTCTCTAATGCAGCCGAACCCTTCTCCCTCCGCGGCTACTACATGACCTTCATGCGCATGCCCATGTTTGGCCTGCGCGAGTGGAAAGGAATGATCGATTGCCTCCAGGCCGAT
>JACPRI010000389.1 GCA_016190065.1 Verrucomicrobiota bacterium | reverse complement strand
TTACCAATTCACAGCGGACATCGCGGCGGTCGGCCACCACGGACGCGGCTACCGCCGCACGGCGTTTGTTTTCGATGTTAGCGAAGGCGCGCCGAAAATACTTTATCGCCGCGACCTGGGCCGCCTGGGCTGGGCGCTGGGCCCGCTCGTTCGGCAAGAGCTGGCGCAAGCAAAAGAAACCGGAACGGCACCCAAATTCCGATGAAACGCATGCGCGCGCGGATTGGAAGATTTGCACAAATGATTTCACTCTCGAAAAATAGACCGCCCTCCGCGTTGATGGGGCTGACGCTCGACAAGAGCCGGATTGAGGGGGTGGTCCTGCGCCGGCTCAACGGAGCGGTCCAGGTTCAGCGCTCGTTTCAAACTTCGCTCTCGCTTGATCCGCTGACCAACGATCCCGAATTGGTCGGGCGCGAAATTCGAAATCACCTGAACGAAGCCGGCGTGCGCGTGAAGCCGTGCGCGGTCTCCGTGCCGCTGAACTGGGCGCTGACGTTGCAGACGAAAGTGCCCGCGATGCCCGAGGCGGACGTCCAGGACTTCCTGAACATCGAAGCCGAGAAGGGATTTCCCTATGCGCCGGAGGATTTATTCATCTCGATTTCACGATTTCGCGCCCCGAACGGAGACCAATACGCGACGATCGTGGCCATCCCCAGAAATCACCTGACGCTTCTGGAGCGGGCGCTGCGGGCCGCGCAACTCAAGCCGGTGAGTTTTTCACTCGGCATCTCCGCGTTGCAGGATCTCGGCAAAGATCCCGCCACCGGCCTGCTCTCGCTGGTGGTCGGCGAAAGCAGTGTCGAACTGCAAGTCTCCTCGGGCGGCGGTGTGGCGGCGTTGCGGTCGCTGGAAGGCGCGATTGAGGCCAACGGTTTTGAACGGCACATCGATGCGGACCTCATCGCCCGGGAAATCAAGATTACGCTGGGGCAATTGCCCAAAGAAGTGCGCGAGACCGTGCGCAAGATCAAAGTGTTTGGCCGGACCGAACTGGCGCAGCGGTTGGTGAAAGAACTGAGCGAGCGGCTGGACACTATGGGATTGGAGATTGGCCTGGGCACGGCGCAGCCTGTGAATGGATTTCCTGTGCCGATTGCTTCGGACAAAGGCCTATCGCCCGCGCTCGGCATGGCGGCGCGATACATCGTGGGCAAGCCGGGCGGGTTCGAATTCCTGCCGCCCCGGGTGAGTCCGTGGGCGCAGTTCACCGCGCGTTTCGCTTCCCGCAAGATGGTGTCGTGGGGCGCCGTGGCCGGCGCGGCCGTCTTCCTGATCGCCGGCGCCTTCCTGTGGCAGCAGGTGAGATTGTCCGGCCTGGAGTCGCGATGGAAAGCGATCCAACCCCGGGTGACGGAACTCGAAGATTTGCAGCAGCGCATCCGGAAATTCCGTCCGTGGTTTGACAACACCGCGCGCACTCTGGTCATCCTGCGCAAGCTGACGGAAGCGTTTCCTGTGGACGGCGCGGTCACCGCGAAGACGGTGGAGATCAAAGATCTCTTCACGGTGTCCTGTTCCGGCCAGGCTAAAGACCGGGAATCGTTATTGAAAGTGCTGGAGCGATTGCGCGGCTCCAAGGAGGTCGCGGACCTGAAGCTCGGCCAAATCCGCGGGAATTCGCCGCTGCAGTTCTCCTTCGACCTGCGATGGCGGGAAGGAGCGGCTCATGAAAATTAAGAACCGCGAAAAACTTTTGACCCTCGGCGCCATTGCTGCCGTGGTCATTCTCGCCGGCGATCGGCTGGTTTACACTCCGCTGGTGCGAACCTGGAATGACAAGAAAACCCGGATCGCCGAGTTGAGCCGCTCCCTGACCAAGGGCGAAGGATTGCTCCGAAGTGAGCGATCCATCCGCGACCGCTGGGATGACATGAGAAAACACGCGCTGCCGGCCGATGTCTCCAAGGCGGAGAATGACGTGCTCCAGGCCGTCGTCCGCTGGCAGCAGGAAAGCCAGATCGGGCTGACCTCTATCAAGCCGCAGTGGAAACGGACCGCCGACGATTATGCGACTTTGGAATGCCGGGCGGACGCCGGCGGGGCCGCCGGTGGCAGCATCGAAGCCGTGTCGCGCTTTCTTTATGAACTCGAAAAGGATCCTCTGGCTCTGAAAATCGAAGGCGTTGAAATCACGTCGCGCGACAACGCCGGCCAGCAAATCTCGCTCGCGGTCCGCTTCAGCGGATTGCAGCTTGCCCGGGAGGAACGATGAAAACCGTCCGTTCCAAAAAGAACTGCCCATGGGCCAAGAACCCACCCCCAGCCCCTCCGAGGCGGGGAGCTTCGTCGAAACCGCCAGGTTCCCCTCCTGGGAGGGGTGAAGGGGTGCGTCCCTCGCAAGGATTCCGCGTCACGATTCTGAGTACGTTTGTGTTCGCGCTGTTCTTCTGTGCAAACCACCCGGCTTTTGGCGCGGCCGAAACTACAAACGCCCCGCCGAACCGCGATTCGCAGCCGGCGTCGCCCGAACGCGCGACCGGCCCGGAAACAGAATCCACGGCTGCGGCACCGACTCAGGGCTTCGCGGAATTCAAAATCGTTTCCGAACGGAATATCTTCAACGCCAACCGGCGTCCGGGCACGGCCAATCGACCGCCGAGAACCGAGCGCCCACCCAGGACTGAAGCGTTTTCTCTCATTGGAACCTTGCTTTACGAGGAAGGCAATTTTGCGTTTTTTGCCGGCACCGAATCAGGCTACAATAAAGTGTTGAAACAGGGCGACACGATTGGCGGCTGCAAAATCACCGGCGTCACCCAGGATTCGGTTAGGCTGCTGAACGGCGAGAATGAGATTGATCTGGCGATGGGCCTGCAGATGAAACGGCAAGAAGAAGGCAATTGGGAGTTAGTCGTCGGAACAGTGACCACGGCTGCCTCGGCTTCCTCAGCTTCGTCACCCGGAGGACGCGATCGCAATTCTGGTTCCGACAACCGGCGGGAGCGCGGTGGATTTGGCTCGGACCCCCGGCGCGGACTTGGCGGGGACAGCCGGCGGGATCGCAGCTTTGGAGGAGACGGACGACGTGACCGCAGCGCTCCCGCGCCGTTCACGGAGGCGACGCCGGAATCGAAACCGGCCGAAGCAACGGGCAGTGCTGGTTCGGCGGACGATATTCTACAAAAACTGATGCAAAGACGGGAACAGGAGTTAAACAAATGAAAACCTTAAAGATACAGGCAGCGGTCCTGATCGTTACGACAGGAGCATTCATCGCTTTGGCTCAGCAACCGGCGCCACCTGCCCCGAGCCCTGCCCAGCCTGCGGCCGCCCAAGAGCAGTCCGCACCGGCCACAGCCGACAAGCCTGCCGGAGACAAGACGCCGGCCGCTCTCGGGAACGCCGCGGCTCCAGAGGTGAAACCCGCGGCCGCGCCGACCGAGGGCAATGCCTCGGCGGCACAAAACGGGATTCGCCTTAACTTCCGCGGCGCGCCGCTCGAAGAAGTTCTGAATTACCTGAGCAAAGCGGCCGGCTTCATCATCGTTCCCGAGACCGACGTGAAGGGCAAAGTCGATGTCTGGAGCGGCCAGCCTTTGACCAAGGACGAAGCGTACGATCTGCTCAGTACGATCCTCAAGAAAAACGGCATGGCCGCGCTGCGCAATGGCCGGACGCTGACCATTGTGAGCCTGGATGAAGCCCGGAAACGCGACATCCCCGTCGTCCCGGGCAACGACCCCGAAAAGATTCCGAAGACCGACCAGATGGTGACGCAGGTGGTCCCGATTCGTTACGCCGACGCGACGCAAATGACGAGAGACCTGCAGCCATTGCTCCGGGACTACGCGACGTTGACCGCCAATCAGAGCGGCAACGCGCTCGTGCTCACGGCGACGCAAACCGACGTTAAGCGCATGGTCGAAATCGTAAAAGCGCTCGACACCTCGATTGCCAGCATTTCAGCGATTCGAGTCTTCCCGCTTCGGTACGCGGACGCCAAGGAATTGGCCAATGTGATCAAGGAATTATTCGACACCTCGGCCAATCAACGCAACCAGGCTGGTCGCGGCGGCGGCGCTTTCGGTGTCGGGGACCGGCTGCAGCAGTTTTTTAACGCCGGCGGAGGTCCGGGTGGAGGGTTTGGTGGAGGGGGCGGTGGTCGTGGCGGCGGCGCCGGAGGGTTTGGCGGACGGGGGGGCGGTGCCGGTGGAACTGGCGCCAGTGAGGCGCGGCAGGCCGCATCCAGAGTGGTGGCAGTGGCCGATGAACGCACCAATTCGCTCGTTGTGAGCGCTCCGGACGAATATCTGCCTACGATTGAGAAGCTCGTCGAAGACATCGACAAGGTGATGGATGATCTCACGGTGTTGCGGGTGTTCCATCTCAAGAATGCGGACCCGACCTATATGTCCCAGCAGTTGGCCACTTTGTTTCCGGATGAGAGCCGGGGACAGAACAACCAATTCGGGCGCGGCGGATTTCAGTTTCTCGGAGGCGGCGGAGGATTCGGAGGCCGGGGTGGCGGCGGGCGCGGCGGCGCAACGATCGCCGACCAAAGCGACCGCATGAAAAAATTGGGCCGTGTTCTGTCGGTGCCAGACGCGCGGACCGGATCCATTATTGTCAGCGCGTCGGCGGAACTCATGCCGCAAATCGCCCAAATGATCGAAGAACTCGACGCCGATCCAGCCCGCCGGCAGAAAGTGTTCGTCTTTTCGCTCGAAAACGCGAACGTCCAGGACGTGGAAGGTGTCCTCGGCGACATGTTCCAGGGAGTCAACAACCAGATCAGCCAAAGAAGAATGCAAAACCAGAACAACAATGCTCTAAACAACCGGCAGTTTAACACCACGCGGAACCTTGGAACCGGCGCCGGCTTCGGCGGCGGTGGCCGCCAGGGCGGCGGCGGTGGATTGACCGGCTTCGGCGGCGGCAACTTCGGCGGGCCTTAGACCACGTTAACATTTGAGATTTCAGATTTGAAATTTGAGATTCCTGAGTCAGAGCTTATGACATTTATGCAAACTAAATCTTTCAGGCAGTTTGGGCTGGCCTTGGCCCTTTCGCTTTGCTCCGCCTTTGAGGCGGCCGCTCAATTTGGCGGGGGCGGCTTTGGGGGCGGTTTTGGAGGAGGAGGGTTCGGTGGAGGGGGACAAAGAACCACTCCTCAGTATCCGGCCGTCGGCCAGATGGGATCGGCCATGATCTCGAGCGACCCCGAATCAAGAAAACTGGTGGTCATCACCGACGAAGAGACGGCCCAGCACATCAGCATGGTCATTTCCAACCTGGATCGGCCCAAGCCCCAGGTCCTCATCAAAGTCGTCTTCATGGAAGTCTCGTACACGAAAGGGTCGGATATCGGAGTGGAAGGATCGCTCGTCAAAAAGTTCGGCGGCGGAAACTCCAACACTGGCATTGTCAACCAAGTGTTTGGGAACGGATTGTTATCCCAGGCGCCCAGTGCCCTGGCTCCGGGGGCCGGAATTTACACCGTCCTGGGCAACGACTTTCAGGCGACCCTGCGCGCGATCGCTCAAGCGGGCAAAACCGAAATCCTTTCCCGCCCTTCCATTCTGGCCCGCAATAACCAGCAAGCCACCATCAGCATTGGTCAGCAAGTTCCTCTAATTACCGGGACTCAAATCAGCGCCCTGGGCACGCAGAGCAGCAGCGTTTCCTACGCGAACGTCGGGATCATTCTCCAGGTGACGCCTTTCATCACGTCGGACGGCATGGTGGAGTTAATCGTGGCTCCTCAAACTTCGGAACTCGCCGACCGCGCGCAGTGGGTGGCGACCGGGAACGGCGTCAGCGCGCCGGTCATCAATTCACGCTCGGCTGACACCGTGGTCGTGGTGCCGGACGGCCAGCCCGTGGTCATCGGCGGAATGATGAAGAATCAAAAACTTCAATCGGACAGCAAAATCCCGATCCTGGGCGACATTCCGATCTTGGGCATGGCCTTTAAGCGAAAGATCACGGATAACGTGAAAACCGAACTTTTGATCTTTCTGACTCCGCACATTGTCCGTGATCCGATCCAACTGGCAGAGATGACGCAGAAGGAAAGAGGCGCTCAGGAAATGGTCCCGAAATCTTTTTCCGAACAGGAACTCGACAAATTCATCGATGGTTTGCCAGTCAAGGATCCGTCCAAAATCGGCATGCCACCGCCAGAGCCAAGCAAACCGAAGCCGGGCTTGAAGCGAAGGTAGGATTTGCCTTGCACGTGCTGGCGTAGGTAAGGACGCGTTCCACCGCGCCCCACTTTAGCCCGTGGGGCGAACGATGGACCTTGAAAGGGACGATGGGGAGAAAGAGTCCGCCGGTTTTCCCGTCGCTCTCCGGGTAATCGACCCTGATCGGGACGAGCAGGGACACGGTGGAACGCGTCCTTACGATGCTCAACGCGAAGCTTCCTTTGCCTTAATGGATCAGTTAGAGTCAAGATATGCTTAGCCGGACCTCCCTCATCTATACGCTGCTTTGCGCGGTGTGGGGAATTGTTGTCGGCTGGCAGACCGTCGAGCACCAGCGAGTCAAGGAATCCAAGCGTGCGGCCTTGCTGAACCGCCCGGTGGCCACCGCCAAGACACTCGGCAAAGTGATTCAATCGATCAGTTGGGATGGCCAATCTGGCCGCATCGTTTTCAAGGAGCGTCTTGAAACCGCGCTCAAAGGCCTTGTGACCGACGGCGAGTTGAGTTCAATCGCCCTCTTGAATGCAGCCGGGGAACCGGTCGTCGCAGCCGGAGCGCCGATCGACCTTGATACAATCGATAAATTGCTGCCCGGCGAATACTGGGATGCCAGGACGCTGACAGTGGTGAGACGCGTCGATCTCGACGCGAGCGAGACGTCGGCGGGCGAAACGAATCGTCCGGCGATTGTGGTGCAGTCCCCGCCACCGAGATTCGGCCCGCCGCGGGATCGAACGCGGTCTAACGAAGGCGGAACCAATTCTTCCGGCGTTCGCCCTGCGAATGCCTCGTTGGGCAATCTGACGAACGCCTCCGGGAGCGTCAGTTCAAATTCTTCAGCCGGAAGTCTTGCCGGGGTTCAAGACAACAATGCTTCAACTCGAATTCAAACCGAACGTCCTCCCGGTTCTGGCCAGGGCGACGGCCGGCGCCGCAGGGGGCCGCCGCCATTCGTGATCAGCGAAGAGGAACGCAAGTCGCGAGGGTTGCACGACGTCGTCATCGCCATGTCCACGGAATCATTCCGGCAGGCGTGCGTTCAGGACCTGTGGTTGCGCCTGGTCATCGGTGTGTTCGCAGGCGTCTCGGCCACCGGTCTTGCCTTCGCCTGGCGCAATACGCAGAAGTCTTCGGATTTGCAGATGCGGCTCCTTCGGGCCAGCGAATTGAATTCGCATTTGAGACAAATGAACGTTGCCGCGGCCGGCCTGGCGCACGAAACGCGGAACCCGCTGAATATCATCCGCGGCCTGGCTCAAATGATTTCCAGGGACGGCAGCACGTCTCAGGAAATCCGGAAGAAAACTTCGGAGATCACGGATGAAGTCGATCGTGTGACGGCGCAACTGAATGAGTTCATCAATTACTCCAGGCCGCGCGACATTCGGCGGGCTCCGGTGGTGCTGAATGCGGTCGTGGCCGACGTGGCGCGCGCACTGCAAAGCGACCTGGAGGACAAGTCGATTCGCTTGAGCCGCATGGAGGAGCACCTGACTGTGGAAGCGGACGAACAATTCCTCCGGCAAGTCCTTTTCAATCTGCTGCTCAATGCCGTTCAGGCCGTGGACAAGAACGGGGAGATTCAGGTGGTAGCCAAAAAATCCGGTCCATCTGAAGCTTGGCTCGAAGTGCGCGACAACGGTCCTGGCGTTCCCCTGGAGCAGCGCAAGGAAATCTTCAAACCCTACTTCACCACGCACCAGAAGGGGACCGGACTGGGTTTGGCGGTCGTGCAACAGATCGTTCTGGCGCACGGTTGGGAAATCGAGTGCATGGCGAACGACAGCCAGGGCGCGGTCTTCCGAATCAGCCGCATGCAACTGGTGGCGAAGGCCTAACCTGCTCCGCGACGCCGTGCGGCAACGAAAGGCGCTAAGACGTTACAAGGTTAAATCGGTTAAATGGGTTAAATGAGTTGAAAACCTGACCGCAGCCTGCGACCTCTGCCGCGCTTACCCGATTTAACGATTTAACCATTTAACTCATTTAACCCCTTTAATGACTTTGGTTGCGGCTTTTGGGGCCAAGGGTAGATTCTCCAGCAAAACACTAAGCGGTCGCCCTCATGCCGACGAAAGCGCCCCATCTTCCCTCGAAGCTGCCGAAGATTCTCATCGTCGATGACGACGCAGGCCAGCGGAGCTTGCTGGATTCTTTCTTGAGGCGGCAGGGCTTTGAAACGGTCATCGCTTCCTCCGGCGAACAAGCTTTGGAGATTCTGAAGGGGGAAGGCATTCAAATGATGATCTCGGACGTCCGCATGCCCGGAATGACCGGCCTGGAAACGTTGCGGGAGGCGCGGCGGCAGCACTCGGTGCTCCCGATCCTGCTCGTCACCGCTTTTCCCGACATTCGCGACGCGGTGGGCGCGATGCGGGATGGCGCCGTGAATTACCTGGAGAAACCGATCGACCTGGACGAATTGCTGTCCGCCGTGCGCAAGGCGATCGGCATGGAAACGCCGGCGGCCATCGCGTTTGGCCAGGATAAACAATTGCCGGACGGCGTGATCGCCAAAAGTCCGCTGATGCAAAACGTCTTTCGGGACGTCTCGCTGGTCGCGCCGTCGGACAGCCGCATCCTCATCACTGGCGAGAGCGGTGTGGGCAAGGAGATCGTCGCCCACGTGATCCACCGGTGGAGTTCGCGGGCGGCCGGGCCATTGGTGATCGTGAATTGCGCCGCCCTTCCGGAGACGCTTCTGGAAAGCGAACTTTTCGGCCACGAGAAAGGCTCGTTCACCGGCGCGACGCATCCGAGAGTGGGCCGCTTCGAGGAGGCCAACGACGGCACCATCTTCCTGGATGAGATCACGGAGATGTCGCCGCAACTTCAGGCCAAGCTCCTGCGTGTGACACAAGATGGAAGCTTTCAACGTCTCGGCTCAAACAAGGAACGGCAAACCAACGCGCGCCTTCTTGCCGCAACCAATCGCCATCTCGAAGACGTGGTGAAGAAGGGGAGTTTCCGGGAAGATTTGTATTACCGGCTGAACGTCATGGAGATTTCCATTCCTCCGCTACGCGAGCGGCCGGAGGATATCGTGGCGCTGGCCGGACTTTTCGTCGAACAATTCTCAAAACGCAACGCGCGCTTCTCCGGTGCCGTGATCGCGATCCTGGAGAATTATCCGTGGCCGGGCAATGTGCGCGAATTGCGGAACGCCATGGAACGCGCCACGCTCCTCTCGCACGGCGAATTGATTCTGCCCGAACATTTGCCCGCCCGCATCCACCAGGCAACTCAGGGCGAGAAGCCCGCCGAAGCGTCGCCCGCGAGCCGATTGGAGGACCTCGAGCGGCAAGCGATTTTGCAGGCCTTGCGTGAAACTAGCTTCAACCGGACTGAAGCCGCGAAAGTCCTCGGCATCAGCCGCCGGGCGCTGACCTACAAATTGCAGCACATGCGCGAGCAGGGCTATGAGGTGGACGCACCTTAAGCGGAAAGCAAGGCCAACCACTAATTCACACTAATGGACACTAATCCTCAGGGATTCAGGAAGGATGCGCCTTTCCGCAACTTGGTGACTGCCGAGGACTTCTTCCAATGGCGTCAATTAGTGGTTTTTACCCGATATCCAGTTCCCACCCGAAGCCCGGACGATCGGATGGCCGCATGTAGATGCCTTCCGGGTCGCGCGTGATGTGGTTCTCTTCTTCGAAGCGTTTGTAAACTTCCGGCGGTCCGCCGGGCGCGGGGAGGAACATCTCGCACCAGGGACTGTTCGTCGTGGCAAAAATGAAATGCGGCGCGCCGCCTCGCCAGCCGCCGTGCGGGATCACCGGGATGTCGTACGCCGCGGCCAGCGCCGCGATGCGCCGCAGTTCCGTCAGTCCGCCGCACCAGTTCATGTCCGGCTGCCAGATGTCCGCGGCTTTATATTCGAGCAATTGCCGGAAACCATAGCGCGTATATTCGTGCTCGCCCGTCGCCATGCGCGTCGATTGGATCGCTTCGTTCAACCGCCCGAACCCGGCGTAGTCGTCCGGCGGTAAACATTCCTCCATCCAATAGACTCGGTAAGGTTCGAGCATTTCGGCGAACTCGATCGTGTAGCGCTCGGTCAGCGCCATCCAGCAGTCGAGCATGATTTCGCCGTCCGGTCCGAGCAACTCGCGGGTGCGCTTGACCAGCTCGACATTCTTCTTCATGCCGTCGCGGCCATCAGCCGGCCCGTACTCCACGGCCAATTTGATTTTTTTGTAGCCGAACTCGACGTGTTGCTCGATGTCGTTCCCCGTGCAGTAAGCGGGGATGCGCTCCTTGGTCGCGCCGCCGAGCAGCTTGTAAACGGGAAGGCCGAGCGCTTTGCCGATCACGTCCCAAAGCGCGTTATCGACGGCGCTGATGGCGTGGACGACGAGACCTTTGCGTCCGTAATAAAGCGTCGAGCGCCACATAATGTCCCACAGCCGTTCGACATCGAACGGGTCCTCGCCCAGCAGCAGCTTGGTGAGGTGTTTCTCAATCACAAACCCCGCGCCCGGCCCGCCGTAGCCGATGCCGCTCACGCCTTTGTCCGTCGTGATTTCGACCGCATCCGGCCCCAGATCGCCGGCCATAAACAGGCTGCGCTGCGCTTTGTATTTGGGATAAATCGACATGGGATTTGCTACTTCGGAGCCACCGGTGGACCACGAGCCCGGCTTTGGCTTGTAAGCAGGCGCCGGATTCTTCGGTCGTGGGCGAACCATCCGGACACCGGTGATCTTGAGTTTGCTGGCTTCGTCCTGAAACGCCAGCCGCGGCGGCGAGGGCGCCGGCTCCGCCGCTTCGGCATGTTTTGAAAGCCTGAACGCGGCGGCGGCGCTCAGGGAAACGAGTGAGCTGGTTTTGAAAAAATCTCGGCGGTTCATCGGGGAACTCCTGGTTTGATTGCGGCGGTTGACCCGAAGCGAAAATTGTGCGCACGCACTTGGATCGATCCGCATGACTTTCGATTACCAGAAAGGAGAACGCGAAGACAGGCTGAATTTCGGGAAGTGATCCTTCCGCCGTGTTGACAGTCTGCTTGATCGATCTAGATTCTCAGGGAGAAACTGCGTGGCCGACGCCTTGAATGAATTCGGACGCCATTGGAAAATCGTTTGAAGGAAGCGGTGTCGATGCCGCCGGTGAGTCGGAATGTCGAAGAGCCTTTACGTTGATCGAACTGCTCGTCGTGATCGCCATCATCGGAGTTCTCGCCGGGCTGCTTTTGCCGGCGCTCGCCAAGGCCAAAGACAAAGCCCGCTCCACCATCTGCCTGAACAACCATCGGCAGCTTGGGCTCGCTTTGCAGCTTTACGCGGACGATCACCGGGACTATCTGGGCTACAATTACGGCACGGATGGCATCCGGGAAACCGTGGCGGCGCGACGGTATCAGAACTGGGTGAATAATGTGATGAGTTGGGAACTGGACGCGGACAACACCAATACATTCCTTCTGGTGGCGGGCGGTCTGGGCCCATACTGCCAGAGCGATAGAAGCGTTTTCAAATGTCCCGCGGATTCCGCGCTGAGCGAAATCCAAAGGAGAGCCCGATGGAAGAGCCGGATTCGCTCCGTGTCGTTGAACGCGATGCTCGGTTATGCGGGAAGTTTTATTAGCGGTGGCGTCAACACCAACAACCCGCAGTTCCGCCAGTACTTCAAAATGACGGACATCCAACATCCGTCCACCATCTTCACGTTTCTCGACGAACATCCCGACAGCATCAACGATGGGTATTTTTTGAATCGGATCGCGCAATTGGAGTGGATCGACCTGCCGGCTTCTTATCACAACGGCGGGGCGAGCTTCGTCTTTGCCGACGGCCATACCGAATCCCACCGCTGGCTCTTCGCGCGAACCCGGCCGCCGGCGCGCCCGGATGCCGCTCAATTGCCGTTGCCTGTGCCCGAGAACGAGCGCGCCGATTTTGACTGGGTTGCCGCACACATGGCCACGCCTTCACCCTTGGTCGCGTCCGAGCGGTGAGGATAATGACGGAGCAAGGTATTCGCGCGGTTTTCCCGTCGCTCAATCAGGAGAAGTCAGGGACGCGGTGGAACGTCGGTGGAACGCGTCCCTACCGCGCGCTACTGTAACGATGCCCGTCAATCGGCAGACAGGATGCCTGCCCTACGGCGCGAGCGCAGGCGAAAAGTATCTGCGCAACTCCTCGATTCCCAGTGGCGCGGCCAAAAGATAAGCCTTCTGTCCCTGCGTCCAACAGGCCGTCATGAGCTTGTTCACTTTCCGAAATACAGGGATCGCGGGAGGCGGGCGCGTCACCGCAGAATGATCGACAATGAACAAGTAGAGGACGTTTGTTCGATCCCGTTCGCCTGAATCGAGGCAGACCATTGAGACGCGCTGATCCTTCCACGTCAGCAGGCCGGCTCCAACTGGGTTCAACTCGGCCAGCGTTCCGCGCAGTTCGTAGTCTGCCGGCGCACGGCTCCGGCCTAGAAACTGCCGGATTTGCGCCATGTCGTTCGTCACAAGGTCCATGCGGTACTGCCGCAGGGCCGCCTGGACCATGCGGGTTTCAAAGATCGCAAACGAATCTGCCGAGGAGCGCGGCCACCACAGCGCGCTGAAAGTAATCAAAAGGATAATTCCTGCCGCGGCCGCCCAAACGATGGGCCGTTGCGCCCACGTTTCAAGAATCGTGATTTTGGACGGTTTGCACAGGCGAGTTGGAAGATCCGCCGGCACTGGAATCTGGTTAAAACTCTCCCGCATCGCATTGTGAAAAGCCACCTGGCGCTCGAACCAATCTTTGAGCGCAGGATCGCGCGCGACCTGTTCGAGCGCCGCTGCGACTTGCGGATCGTCTGTGTCCGAGCTTCCCGGACGATAAGCGGCGAGGATTCGTTTGGCTTCTTGGCTGTTCACGTTTTCGTCTTGGGCGTGCGGGGTCGTGGCCGGAGGCGTTTCAACAGCAACTTTTGCAGTTGAGCGACGCCGCGCGAGATGCGCGATTTCACCGTCCCGAGCGGAATCTCCAGAATTTTCGCGATGTCATCGTACGAGTAATCCTCAAGATAAAACAGGCACAACGGCGCCCGGAAAGCGCCGTCCATTTGCGCCAGGCACTCCGC
This sequence comes from Verrucomicrobiota bacterium, assembly GCA_016190065.1. Taxonomy (GTDB): domain Bacteria; phylum Verrucomicrobiota; class Verrucomicrobiia; order Limisphaerales; family SIBE01; genus VHCZ01. The sequence continues at coordinate 10,843 of JACPRI010000389.1, read as the reverse complement.
GAGAATGGCCCAATCCAAATGGGTGGGCAGTTCCGGCGGAATCTCCGGCAGTTCGGCTTCGACCTCGGCCAGTTCATGATGCGAGAATCGAGTCCGGCGCCGCTGCGCGGCCAGAAACTCGCGGTAAAGCGTGGTGAAGAGCCAGCTCTTGACCTTGGTCGGATCGGCAAGCTGATGGCCTCTTGTGGCCCACAGGAAAAATGTTTGCTGAGACAAATCGCGAGCATCGCTCTCGTTCCGGGTCAGGCTCAACGCAAACCGATACAAGGAAGCATGGTGCTTTTCGACTAAGCTTTCAAAATCAAGGTCGCCGCACATTCCATCGGTGACATGCATATGAGGTCCGGGGACGCGAGAGGTTCCCGAGGAGAGCAGTATGACAAAATCCGAGCGCGGATGTCTAACGAGCATGAACGGCGGCAACGCCGGCGGCGAAAACCTTTGACTTGAAGTTTTGAAAGAAGATAATGCATTGCACCTGACCGACCTATGGCCAAACTCGTTGTGCTAAGCGAAGGGCTCACCGGACGAACCTGTGAGCTCAAATCCGAGAAAACCACCATCGGTCGCCTCGAAGACAACGCGTTCCAAATCGCCGAACCTTCGGTTTCCAGCCATCATTGTGAAATCGTGCTCCAAGGGAACGATGTAGTCGTCCGGGATTTGAACTCAACGAACGGCACTTTCATCAGCGGCGAGCGCGTCACGGAAACGGTGCTGAAGCCGGGGCAGATTCTTCGCTTGGGCCAGGTCGAATTGCGGCTCGAAGTAGGCGCCCCTGTGCCTTCCGGCAAGATTCCTCTCGACAAGACCCGCGTTATGCCCCAGGGCGTGAAGTTTGATCTCGAAGAAGGTCACAAACCGGTTTTCGAGAAAGACTCCCCATTTGCCAAGAAGAGCAACAAAACTGCGAAAGTCTTTATTGCGGTCGGCGTCCTGCTTGGCCTGATCATCATCGCGGCGCTTGTTTGGGCGCTGTCCAATATCGGCGGGTGAGCCGGTCAGTTCGGGATTTCCTTCAGCCACTTCGCAAGGTTCACCGCCGCGTACGTGATCACAATGTCCGCCCCGGCTCGCCGCATCGCCAGCCAACTCTCCAGGAACACCGCCCGTTCATCGATCCAACCGTTGCGGCCGGCCGCCTTGACCATGGAGTATTCCGCGCTCACGGCGTAAGCGGCGGTTGGATATCCGAACTCGGCCTTGACGCGGTGAATTATGTCCAGGTACGCGAGGGCTGGTTTCACCATCACGATATCCGCGCCTTCCTGAATATCCAGGGCCACTTCGCGCAGGGCCTCGCGGGCATTTCCCGGATCCATCTGGTAACTTCGACGATCCCCGAATTTCGGCGCGGATTCCGCCGCTTCGCGAAACGGGCCATAAAACGCGGAGGCAAACTTGGCCGCATAAGAAAGGATGGGCGTGTCGGAGAATCCCAGTTGATCCAGATGCGTCCGGATTGCGCCCACGCGGCCGTCCATCATATCGCTCGGAGCGACGAGGTCCGCCCCGGCTTCGGCGTGGCTTCCGGCCGTGCGGGCCAGCAGCTTCAAGCTGGCATCGTTCACAATCTGAGCGCTTCCGTGTCGGGCCTCCACGATCCCGCAGTGGCCGTGGCTCATGTACTCGCAGAGGCAAACATCCGTGATCACTATCAGGCCAGGGAGTTCTTTCTTCAAAAGCCGGACGGTTTGCTGAACGATCCCGTTCCTGGCGTAGGCGGCCGTGGCTTTCGTGTCCTTGCGCTCCGGAATTCCAAACAACAACACCGCTGCCACTCCGGCTCGATATGCACGCGCCGCCTCGCTCAAGGCTTCGTCCGGCGACAATTGAAAAACGTCCGGCATCGCCGTGATCGGGCGTCGAAGCTTTTTCCCCGCCCGGACGAACAAGGGGAGGACAAGCTGGTGCGCCCGGAGTTGATTTTCGCAGACGAGTTTGCGGAGCGCGGGAGACTTGCGCAAGCGGCGGGGCCGCTGTGTGGGAAATCCGTTGGGGACGGTCCAATTCATGTGCAAAAGCTAGCGAGGAGCCGCGCCTCTCGCAATGCTCGTGTGGCCTGGCCCAGCGCGAGGTCTTCAGACCGCTGCATTCTGCGCTCCATGTGAAGGCGTGCGAATGCGGCGTGAACACCGCACCCGGTCATCGGCAACTTGTGGATGCGCTGCCGCGGCGGCAACTACCAAAACGCTTCTTGGCAGCCTGGAACGGTTTTGCAAAGCTGGGTCCGTCGAATGAAGAAGCTGCATCGGGTCTCCAGGTTTTCCCCGTATTTGCTGGTCTCATTCGCATCCGTTCTTGCCCGCGCTCAGCAGCAAGAACAAATCGTCATCGAACCTTTGAACCCGGGACCGGAGAGCCAGATCATCTATTACTTCGACCGCGGCGTTTCCGTGGGCACGAACGGCGTCGTGGTCCGATACGGCGCCACGCTTCTGATTGCGGACGAAGTCTCCTTGGACGAGCCGTCCGGTGAAGCCATCGCCCAGGGGAACGTCAGTTTGCAGCAAGACCGCGGGCTTTGGCGCGGCACCCGCCTGCGATACAATTTCAGAACCCGGGAAATCTCCGCCGATCGCTTCCGCGTGGGGCTGGCGCCCTTCTTTGCGGCCGGGGAGAGTCTCAGCGCATCGCAAACAAATCAGTCTTACACCGCGCGAAACGCGTTCGTGACCACCGATGATGGCGCCGAACCTGCGTATCGAATCCGAGCGAAACGCTTGATGATCATTCCGGGCAAGAGGATCGAAGCGGAACAGGCCACGGTTTACGCCGGTGATGTGCCCGCCGGGTATTTCCCTTTTTTCTCGCGCAACCTCGAACTCCATCCGAATGCCTTCATTTTTACGCCCGGCTTCCGAAGTCTCTACGGACCGTATCTCTTGAGTGCCTACCGCTGGTATTGGAGCACGAACCTGAGCGGCGCGTTGAACCTCGATTACCGGCAAAAGCGCGGATTCGGCGGCGGTCCGGAACTGAGCTACGATCTGGGCCGGCTCGGCAAAGGTTCCGGCTCGGCGTACTACACGCACGACGGCGAGGCTGGCCTCGACCCAGCCGGCTTGCCGATTCGCGACGACCGGTATCGCATCCGGTTTTCTCACGACGCAGCGATCCGAACCAACCTCACGGCCAAGATCGTCGCCAACAAACAAAGCGACGAGCAGATGATCCGGGATTTTTTTGAAGCGGACTATCGCGAGGATCTCCAACCGAAAAGCTTCCTCGAAGTCAACCAGCACTGGCCCAACTTCAGCCTGAACCTTCTCGCGCAACCGCAGCTCAACGATTTTTTCCAAACCGTCGAACGATTGCCGGACCTCAAACTCTCCGCCTTCCGGCAACAACTGGGTGTCTCGCCTTTCTACTACGAAGGAGAGAGCTCGGCCGGCTATTTTCGTTTCCGTCCGGCGGAAAGCTCAGCGACCAATGATTACGCCGCGTGGCGCGCGGATTCCTTCCAACAAATTCTCCTGCCTCAAACTTTTTTTGGCTGGTTGAACGTCACGCCGCGAATCGGAGGACGATTCACCCAGTATGGCGAAACCGAAGGCCAAGGCTCGGCGTTCGATGAACGGAACCGGACAGTCTTCAATACCGGCGCTGAATTCTCCTTCAAAGCGTCGCGAGTTTGGGAAGGCGCGCGCAGCCGCTTTTGGGATGTGGACGGCTTGCGGCACATCATTCAACCGTCAATGAATTACGTGTTCGTTCCTTCCCCGAGCCGGGCGCCACGGGAGCTGCCGCAGTTCGATACCGAGATTCCCAGCTTGCGGTTGCTGCCGATCGATTTTCCGGATTACAACTCGATTGATTCAATCGACAGCCAGAACGTGCTTCGTCTGAGTCTCCGGAACAAACTTCAAACCAAACGCAACGGCGAAATCGACAACCTCGTCGATTGGGCCCTCTACACGGATTGGCGGCTTGACCCGCGCCCGGATCAGAACACTTTTGCGGAGATTTTTTCCGACCTTGATTTGAAGCCGCTCTCCTGGCTGGGCCTGAGTTCCGAAGTGCGATTCAACGTCGAGGAGGCCCGCCTGAATTTTGCCAACCACACGCTTACGGTGGCGCCAAACGATATCTGGAGCGTGTCGCTGGGGCACTGGTACTTCAGAGACGACCCGCGCTTCGGCCCGGACTCAGAGAACAATCTGATTCGGAGCACGCTTTACTACAAACTGAACGAGAATTGGGCAGCGCGCATGACGCATCACTTCGAAGCCCGCGACGGCGTCATGGAAGAGCAGTACTACACGATCTATCGCGACCTCCGGAGTTGGACCGCCGCCGTCACTTTCCGCATTCGCGACCATCGAACGCGTGAGACTGATTACACGGTGGCGGTCACCTTCTCGTTGAAAGCCTTCCCGCGTTTTGGCCTTGGCAAGGACCGCGCCAAGCATTCCCTGCTCTTGGGAGGGTAGCGACCCTGACCGATCACTCGAAATGGGGAGCACACGCGCCCTCGCGTGCCGTGGTCGGCGCCGTCGCCGACCACCCCGGGCGTTCGACCAAGTCAATGTTTGCGGCTGAACTCCGCGCCCGTTCCGACCGGCGGGGCGCCGGACGGATCACGCGAGGGCGCGTGTGCTCCCCAGATCCGAACTGAATGCTCACGGCTGGGACCGTCGCTGCTCAATCCGCGCGGCCCGTCGTGCGTTCCTGAATCCACTGCACGTCGGGATTCCCCGAGCTCGGTGTGCCGCCGTGGAACAGCGGCTGATTTTTCCGAAGCGGCGGCTTCGTGCGCGGATCAAGCCATTTCTTGATTTCCGCATGGCCATCGGCAAAGAAGAGAGCGCCCGCGCCGTCATGATAACTGGCTGGCCAATCCGCAATGGATTCCTTGCCCATGTCCACGTTGAAAACGCCATCGTTGATACTGTCTTCGCGCTCGTCGAGGAGGACATACGTATTGGCTGGTGGTGGCTCGATTAGGTCCGTCGTTTTCCGCATGATTCTCCACGGCGTCGGTTCGCACAGCGGGTTCAGGAATGGATTCATCGAATAGCTTCGAATTCGTGGATAGGTCGCTCCCTGGTACCGCGCGAACGACCGGTCTGCAGGGCATCTCCAAATTTTCAATGATTGATGGTACGGCCAGAGGTGGCTGGCCGCCAGATGCGCCGTGTTGGTGTTGTCCGGATGGTCGTCCTTGAAGTTTAACCAGCCTTGCACCCAGGATTTCCCCGGACTGGAATTCTCCACGCTGTTCGGTGGGACCAGATCGTCGTGGTCCTGGGTGTACAACGTCCAAGAGAGACCTAATTGCTTCAAATGATTCAGGCACTGCAAAGCTTGCGCTTTTGACTTGGCCTTGGAGAGCGCGGGAAGGAGTAGACCCGCTAGAATGGCGAGGATCGCAACGGCGACCAGAAGCTCAACCAGCGTAAAGCCTTGACACAGGGACAATCGGAGGCAACGCAAACGGACAGCCGCGATCGGGTGAGAAAATTTCGTTTTCATCACCCGCTACAGAAGAAAATCTCCGAAAGGTTACAGACCGACTGAAGATTTTCTCGTTCCTCCGTTTCCTCCGTCTTCTTCTGTTAATAACCCCACAAAAGGCAACGACGGAAGATGATGCTGATTCTAGCCTGCGACTAGCGAGGCGGCGAGCCACTGGCCGTTCGCTGAAACGGCTACGCGTGTGACCTCTCCCTTGGGTGAACGCAGCGGTCTTGTCCCAAGTCCCGTGAACACTGTTTCATGGAGCAATTTCTGATGTGCGTTGTATCTCCTCTCCAGCGCCAGCACCGATTTGCACCGACTGGCTTACGTGCGCTTCCCAAACCCTGACGGTGTAGTCCAGGCCGCCGCCGCTGGCGATCCGGCTGCCGTCCGGGGAGAATGCGACGACGTACAGACTTCCCGCATGCGCCAACGAGAGCGTCTCTCTTCCCGTGGCGCTGTCCCACAATCGAACCGTGGAATCGTCACCGCTGGTCGCAATTCGGCGCCCGTCAGGCGAAAATGTGGCGCTTCTCATCCAACTCGTATGCCCCTGCAACTTGCAGACGAGTCTCCCGGTTGAAACCTCCCAAACCTCCGCAACCTCTCCTCCGCACGAGACCAACCGCCGGCTATCCGGCGAGAGGGCGAGGCCAGTGATACCGATTCGGTCGTGTTGCATCACTCCCTGGATCTGCCGCAGTTGTTTCCCACTGTTGACGTCCCAAATCCGGATCGACTTATTCCGGTCGCCGGTAGCCAGCAGGCGTCCATCGGGCGCGAACGCCAAAGCCGTGATGTCATCTTTGTCGCCGTTCAGAACTTGAACTCGCTTCCCGTTCGCAATCTCGAACATCTGAATGGAATTCTGAACGCCGATGGCGAAGCGGTCCGTCACCGGGCAAAACGCAAATCGAGCTTGGGCCCGCTCGATGATGTCGTGGCGAGCTGCCGAACTGTTGGGCGGGACGACTGAATTGTCGCGCAAAACTTCAAACGCGTTCTCCCTCCACCCGGTTTGTGCGTTCCAGACTTGAACCTCTCCGTGCCACGTCATCGTCACAACGCGCATTCCATCCGCAGTCCGCGCTACCGCACGAATGCGGTCCCGGTGCTGCAGCAACTCAAGAACCTTATCCCCGTTCACGGCGTCGTATAGGCGGACGATGCCATTCTGCATGGCCACGACGATTCGCCTTCCGTCCGGCATGAACGTCAGGTTCGAAGTGCCCAACTCGAAGTCACCCCAGACGAGCGGACGCGAACGAGGCGCGCTATCCCAAAACCGGACCGTGCCGTCATGGCTCGCGGTCGCAACGGTTTTGCCATCTGGGGAAAACGCGACCGATCGGACCGATTTCGTGTGTCCAGTAAGGTCGAACAACTCGCGTCCCGTTGCCAAATCCCAAAACTTGGCCAGGTAATCACCGCTCGTGACGAGCTGCTTTCCGTCTGGAGAAAACGCGAGTCCGAAGATCCAATCCGTGTGACCTCGGAAGGTGAAGATTTCTGCGCCAGAGGCCGCGTCCCAGAGTTTCGCCGTGTTGTCGTCGCTGCCCGTGGCAATACGCTTCCCATCGGGGGAGAATCGGACAGCGACCAGGCGATCCCGGTGACCGGTCAGAGTGTGGAGGTTTTCGCCGGTCGCCGCCTCCCAGATTTTGGCGGTTCTGTCGCTGGAGGCCGTAACGATCTGTCCGTCCGTGGACCAATCCGCGGCCAGAACTTTGCCTTGGTGGCCCGATAAGGTGAGCGCCGGCTGTCCATCGGAGAGATCGATAATGACGGCGGTATTGTCAGCTCCACCACACGCGAAGTGCCGGCTGTCCGGGGAAAAGGCGATTCCAAGCGGAACTTCTCGGCCGTGCTGGACCGTTGACGCAAAAACGGCTCGACCCGTCGCGACTTCCCATACGTGCGGAGGACGGAGCGGGCCGGTTGTCGCGATGTATTTTCCATCTGGAGAACAGGTCGCCCGCCAGACGCCATTGGTGAATCCTTCCTGGACTTGAACGAAGCCCGCCTCAGTAATGGACCAAATCTTGACCCAATCATCGCCGCACGTGACGATTTGTCGTCCATCCGGAGAGAAAGCCACCGAATTAGCTCGCTGGGGGTGAGCTGGCAGCGTCGCGCGTTCAAGGTGACAAAGCCGATTCCAGAAATCCCATTCGAACCCTCGCTCCGGACTTTGCCACGTGGATTCCAACAGCGAAAGCAAGCGAGCAATGTTGCCATTTTCCCAGTCCGCTTGGGCCAAATTCAAGTTTGCAAAATAGAGATTGCGGCGCGCCTCCACATTCGCGCGGCCAATCCGTATCGCCGCGATAAAGGAACCAGTCGTCAAAAAAACACAAAGAAACAAAACCGCAGCGGCCAGACCAGCGGTTGCCGGATGGCGCCGGCACCAGCGCCACAATTTTTCCGGTGCGCCGACTGGTCGCGCCTGAATCGGCTCATCGCGAAGGAAGCGTCCCAGTTCATCCGCCAACGCCTGTGCGGACGCATACCGGCGCGCCGGTTCCTTCTCCAAACACTTGAGGCAAATCGTCTCGAGATCGTGCGGAATGCTCGGATTCAGCAAGCGCGGCGGCACGGGATCGGTCGTCAGCACCTGTTGCAACGTTTCCGTCGGCGTTTCCGCGTGGAACGGCGGCCGGCCAGTCACCAGGTGATAAAGAATCGCGCCCAAACCGTAAACGTCGCTCGACGCTCCCACGCTCCACGCTCTTCCACGCTCGCGCTTCGCCCCAGCCTGTTCCGGCGGCAGGTAGTTGGGCGACCCAAGCACCTGGCCCGTCAGCGTCAAGTCGGTAAGGACGGATTCCACTCCGTCCCTGATCTCCCCTTCCCCAGTTTGGGTCGCGGTGGAACGCGACCCTACCAGCCGCTTCGCCAACCCAAAGTCGGTCACCCGCGGCTGGTCATTGGCGTCGATCAGCACATTGGACGGCTTGAGGTCGCGATGCAAAATGCCGCGCTCGTGCGCATACTGGATGGCCTCGGCAATGGTCATGAGGTAGCCTCCGCCGCGCCAGGCAGACAAAGGATTTTCGCGGACCATCTCCGCCAGATTTCTTGCCTCGACATAGTCCATCGAGAAGTAAGGCCGGCCCTCAAATTCTCCCACTTCATGGATCGCGACGATATTCGGGTGCTGCAACCCCGCCGCGGCTTCGGCTTCGGTGCGGAAACGTTGGATCGATTGCGCGGTGGCAAAGTGACCCGCCAGGATCATCTTCACGGCCACCGTGCGGTTCAAACTGACTTGCCGCGCTGTGAAGACCATGCCCATCCCGCCGCGCGCGATTTCTTCGAGCAACTCGTAGTCGCCAAAGGATCGAGCGGCCAAAGACAGACCATTGATCACTGAATACCGTGGAGTGGCTGCCCGGTGCTCGACTTCTGCGGCCTTCATACCCGGCCCTACAGCTGTCGGATCAAGGCCAAGCTGAATCAGGCAGTTGGGACAATGCCCGGCTGGCGCGTCATCGGGGAGCTCCGTGCCGCAGCTTAAGCATCTTCGTGGCGAGGACATGATTCCAGAGTCATTTCCTTCCCGTGGCGCGCTCTTGCAGCCAGCCGATGTCCGCGTTGTTCGGCGATGGCTTCGGCGGCCACACGGTCAAATGAAAGTCTGCCTGGTAAATCGGCTGGGTGCGCGGATCGCGCCAGCGATGAATTTCGGAGTGTCCGTCCGCAAAATTCAATCCGCCGGCGCCATTGTGATAGTTCGAGGGATGATCGACGACACTGCGCGCCGCCGGACGCTCCGGGAATCCGTCCATGAGCAAAAGAAAATAGCCGTTGCCAATGCTGTCGGCGCGTTCATCCAGCATCACGTAAGTTTTCGACGGCGGCGGGTCGGTCATGTCGGAGAGTTTCTTGATCCTCGTATAGCCGGGAGTCGAGGCGGGGTTTTCCTGGCCGGTGCGCGCGTCGTAATCGCCCACCCAGTTGTTCATCGAGACCGAACGCACGTGCGGATAGCGCTTGCCGCCAATTGTGCTCACGGATTTATCCGCCGGGCATTTCCAAATGCCGAGCGCGTCCGCGCCGTACGGCGCCAGCAGACTGTTTCTGAGGAAAACCAAGTTCGTGTTGTCGGGGTTGTTCAGACTCGGATGGCCGGCGTTATTGCCCCCGTCCAGAGTCAGCCAGCCTGCGACCCAACTGAGACGAGTGTCGGTGGTGTCGTTGGCATTGGGCGAAACTTGATCGTTATGGGCGTCCGCGTAAAGAACCCAGGCCAGCCCCAATTGCTTCAAGTTGCTCAAGCATTGAATGCCTTGCGCCTTGGCCTTGGCCTTGCCCAACACCGGCAACAGGAGCGAAGCCAGGACTGCAATGATCGCAATGACGACGAGCAGTTCGATGAGCGTGAAAGCCCGCGCGAGGTGGCGTGTTGGCGCTTCGAATCGGGATTTGTAACAGCCCTGCTGTGTAGGTGCGTTCATATCCCGCTCCATTATCATTTGGGATTGGTTGTCTGCGTCGTCGGCGCGATCTCCGCCTCGATCTCTTCGAACGTGGAGGCTTTCCAGATGTGGACCCGGCGGTCCTCGCCCGACGCGACCACGGCGTTGCCGTCGGGAGTGAAGCGGGCCCGACTCCAATAGGACGCTGGCCCAAGAGACGCAACCTCCTTCCATGCCCGCACGCTCCAGAGCTTTACGGCGCCCGTGTGGTCCGTGCTGAGGAGCGTCCGACCGTCGGGGGAAAACTCCAGCGCGTCGATCATACCTGCGTGCCCGCGCAGGGCAGCAATCTTCCGCCATGTCGCGGTGCTCCAGATGCCGATGGTTACCTCACCAATGTCCGCGGCGAGCCATTGGCCGTCCGCGGAGAACGCGACGGCGAGGGTGCGCTGAGCGAAGGAATGGTCGAGCGTCGCCACGACTTTCCTGCGCAGAACATCGAACACACTCAGGGTGCTGCCCTGATTCGGTGGTTGCGGGGCAAATGCCAGCATCCTGCCATCGATTGAGAATGCCAGCAGCTTTGAGCCCAGCAATGGATGGCCCGGTAGCGTGGCACGTTCCGCAGCAGTCTCGACGTCCCATACTCGGATCGTTCCGTCGTCCGAGGCGGAGGCCAGCGCCCGACCGTCGGGGGCGAATTCGAGCCTGAAGACGGCGCCCGTATGCCCTCGCAGCGCCGCGCTTAGTCTGCCCGTTGCAACCTGCCACAAGTTCACGGTGTGCTTGTCATCGCCCGCTGCGAGGAGCTGACCGTCGAATGAGAAAGCCACAGCGGAGAACCGGTTGGAGCACGCCGGTAGATTGTGCAGCATCTGACCGCTGGTGATATCCCACAGCTTCACCGTTCGGTCCGCGCTGGCGGAGGCCAGCGTCCGACCGTCGGGCGAGAACGCAACGTTCGC
>JACPRI010000033.1 GCA_016190065.1 Verrucomicrobiota bacterium | reverse complement strand
TTGATTCTGGACGAGCCAACGATCGGGCTGGATCCGAACCAGGTGCGCTCGGTTCGGCAACTGATCAAGGAATTGGGAAAGACGCACACCATCCTTCTCTCGACGCATATCCTCCCGGAAGTCGAAATGACCTGCAGCCGCATCCTCATCCTTCACGAAGGAAAGCTCCTGGCCGCGGACCGCAAGGAGAACCTGGAGAAAAGCTTGGGGCAGGAAGGCCAGGTCATCGCGGAAATCGCGGCCCCGCTGCTCGCGCTGCAAGAATGCTGGAAGGAGATGGAGTTGATCGAGCACTACGACATCGCCCCGTCGGAAGGGGAGTACCATCGCTGCGCGTTGACCCCGCGCGCCGGCGTGGACATCCGGCCGCTGGTCTTCGAGAAGGTGCGGCTGCACGGCTGGACGATGCGAGAATTGAAACGCAGCTCGCATACGCTGGAAGACATCTTTGTGCACATTATCCGTGGCGATAAAGAAGAGGGCTTCTGATGCAGGTGTATCTCACATTGGTCCGGCGGGAGCTGGGCGGTTTTTTCGGTTCGTTGACGGGCTACATTCTGATGGCGACGGTGTTGCTTCTGTTGGGACTGAGCTTTGTTGACATGTTGGCCAAACTGAATGTGGAACCGACCGACGCGCCCGTCACGGAACAATTCTTCGTGACGGTCTATTTCTGGCTCATTCTTCTCCTCACCACGCCCATTATGACCATGCGCACTTTTGCCCAGGAAAAGTTCTCGGGCACTTACGAAACGCTGATGACGGCGCCCGTGACCGATCTGCCGGTGGTCCTCGCCAAGTTCAGCGGAGCGCTTTTGTTTTATGCCATCACCTGGATTCCGTTGCTGATCTACCTGCTGGTGGTCCGGCGTTACTCGAATGATCCAACCCTGCTGCCGCCGGGCGGATTATTGGCCACGTTTCTCGGCATTCTTCTGGTCGGCGCGCTCTATCTGTCGCTGGGGTGTTTCGCTTCCGCGCTCACGCGCAATCAGATCGTGGCCGTTATGATCAGTTACGCGCTGGGCCTGGGTCTGTTCGTGCTCAGCTTGCGCTCCTTGATGGCCGCGCCGGGACCGGGCTGGTCCACGAAAGTCTTTGAGTACATCTCGATGACGGAGCATCTGGAGGATTTCGCCGCCGGCCTGGTCGATACGCGCAGTGTGATTTACTACACCAGTCTGACGGTGTTTTTCCTGTTCCTGACCTTGCGCGCCGTCGAGAGCCGGCGCTGGAGATAACGATGGCAGAGGAATCGGCAGTCCAGGCGAGTTTCTGGCCAAGTCGGCGCTGGCGCATCGGCTTGAACGTCGGGCTGTCGGTCCTGGCCCTGGCCGCGGTCGTGGTGATGATCAACTTCATTGCCGCGCGGCGCTACGAGCGATTCCACTGGGCGGCCGGCACCCAGGACCAGCTATCTCCCGTAACTTTGCGCGTGCTCGACGCCTTGACCAACCAGGTCAAAATCGTCGTCTTTTTTGATCACCGCCAGCCTCTCTTCAGCGCCGTCCGCAAAGTGATCGATCAATACGAGGTCCAGTGTTCCAAGCTCGACGTCGAGTACGTCGATTACACCTTCAGTCCTGGACGCGCTGAGGAGGTCCGCAGCACCTATGAATTGGCCTCGGCGGACAAGGGCGACCGGATTATTTTCTGGTGCAACGGCAAGAAAAGGGTCGTGCATGCCGGAGAGCTCTCTGAATTCGACTACTCCGGCGTCTTCACCGAGAGGAAGGTCAAGCGCACGAATTTCAAAGGCGAGCAGTTGTTCACGTCGGCGATTTGCAGCGTGATCGACACGCGAACGGCCAAGGCCTACTTCCTGGAAGGGCATCGGGAGCACGACCCCACCGACAAGCGAGATCAAGTCGGGTACCTGGATTTTGCCAAAGTCCTGCAGGAAAATAATGTCGCGATCGGGCGCTTGTCGCTTCTCAACGCCGAAATTCCGGCCGATTGCCAACTTCTGATTGTGGCCAGTCCCATGAACCCGATCGCCGAGGAAGAATTGGAAAGAATCGAGAAATATCTCAGCCAGGGCGGGCGGCTGCTGGCTTTGCTCAACTTTGACACGGCTCGGGTCGCGACTGGGCTGGAAGCGCTCCTGGCCAACTGGGGCGTCGAGGTGGGCCGGGATTTTGTCACCGACAAACCCCGGAGCAGCACGACCGATCCGCGCCTGGTTATTGTCACCGAATTCGGCGATCATCCCATTGTCAAGCCCCTGCGCCGGTCGCGGCTCGCGCTCGCGCTGCCGCGATCAATCAGGCTGCGCAGCGCGGCGCCGCGGGGCGCGGATTCGGCCAAAGTAGTTCTCCTGGCCGTGACCAGTCCGGAAGGGGTTGTCCACAAAGCCCCGAATCGAATCGAGCGCCAGGGAGCCATTCCACTCATCGTCGCCGTGGAAAAGGGATCCATTCAAGGGATCAGCGCCGACCGCGGCGAAACCCGCATGGTCGTGGCCGGAGAGTCGTGGTTCCTGGGGAACAAAGTCATCGATTTTGATGCCAATCGCGATTTCGCGCGCCTCGCCGTCAACTGGTTGATCAATCGCGAGCTGCTCCTGGAGGGCATCGGGCCGCGCCCGATCAAGGAATTCACGATCTCGATCACACATTCCGAAATGCAAACGATCCGATGGCTGCTCGTGGGAGTGTTGCCCGGCTCGGTTTTGTCGATTGGCATTCTGGTTTGGGCCCGCCGGCGAAGCTGACCTTCTGCATGAACTCAAAAACCACTTGGGGTCTGCTGGCACTGGCCATGGCGCTGCTGGGATATATCTTGATTTTCGAGCGGCGCAACGTCCATCCGGCCGGAAACGCAGCCGAAGCGGAGAGAGTCTTTCCTGATTTCGATCCGGCCAAGGTAACCGCCATCGGGATTGAGCGCACCAATTCCTACCTGGGGGTTGAACGCGTCAATAATCGCTGGCAGTTGTCCAACCCCGTGTACCCCGCCCAATCGACCGGCATCGAGGAATTCCTGCAGTCGATCGCCCTGCTGCAGAAGCACGCCTCCATTCCCGCGCATTCCATCTCGTCCCAACCCGGCGGCCGCGCAGCTTTCGGCCTGCAACCTCCCAAAGCGAAAATCGCCGTCTATTCGGGCACGAATCGGATCGGCTTCGACCTCGGCTCCCGGACGCCGACCGCGGATCAACTGTATGTTCAGCTCATTGGCGACCCGCGGATTCTCATTACGGACGCCGGGCTTCTGGAGCACGTGCCGACTTCCGCGCGGGATTGGCGCGATCTGATGCTCGTGCATGACGAACGGCTGACGTTCGATCAGCTCGCGGTGACGAACGAAACCAGCTTCTTCTGGATCGTGCGCGATGCCACCAATCAACTCTGGACGCTGGCCAGACCGGTGGCAGCGCGCGCCAATGGGAACGCCGTCGATTACGTGATCCAGGAATTGCGGAACACGCGCGTCAGCCAGTTCGTGACGGACGATCCGGCGGCGGATCTGGAGCGGTACGGGCTGCAACCGCCGAAGGTGCAAATGACCCTGGCGCGGGGAACCAACGCCGTGCTCCAACTGCAATTCGGCTCAAGCCCCACCAATAATCTGGACTTTATCTACGCCCGGCGGCTCAGCCATACCAACGTCGTCCTGGTGCCCAGAAAACTCGCGGACTTGCTGCGCAAGTCGCACGACTATTATCGGGACCGCACGCTGCTTTACTTCAGCGAACCTTCGGTCCGCCGCATCGAGATCCAATCCAAACGCGAAGCCTTTGCCCTTCAGATCCAAACCAACGGGGCGTGGCAGATGGTCGAACCGTTCCGCGCGCCGGCCGATACCGCGGCGGTGCGCGAGTTTTTCACGAACCTGGCGCGGCTGGAAATTGACCGGTTCGAGAAAGATTTGGTGCCCGATTTTGCGCCCTATGGCCTGGCTCCGGGTGAACGCCGATACATTTTGAAGACCGCCGTCACGAACGCGATTGGCCCCACCAACATCGTCCTCGCCCAGGTCGCATTTGGGTCGAACCAGGTGGATCGAATCTTCGCCCGGCGCGGAGAAGAGCCCGCGGTGTACACGGTCAGCCTTGGAGACGTCTCCCGTCTGCCGCAAGCCGCATTCGAGTGGCGCGACCGCCGCCTGTGGAGTTTTGCCTCGAGCAACGTCGTGAGCGTCACCGTCCATCAGCGCGGCCGAACGCGCAAACTCGAACGCAACGCGCAACGCGCCTGGTTTTCCGAGGCGGTCGAAAACGAGGCGCTGGAAGAACTCCTTCGCCGCCTCGGCGAGTTGCGCGCCGTCAGTTGGAGGGGCAAAGGCGAGGAGCAAATGCGCCTGCGGAGATTCCACGAATACGATTACCAGATCACGCTGGACGTGAACCGCGGCGGCAAAATCGAGCCTCACACTATAAGATTCGGCCCCCTGGTCATCGATGGCCCTCTGGCCGCGGTGGTGTTGGAAGAAGGGCAATGGATCATCTTTGTGTTTCCGGCGCCCATGTATCAAGACGTGGTGCGAGCTCTGAGCTTTCCGGAAGCCGCCCAGCCATGAAGCGATCCCCCGCACCCGATCTCTCTTCCCCAGTGGGGGAGAGGGTGTCCGAAGGACAGGTGAAGGAGATTTCCAACGCGCCCCGATGGAATCGCAGAGGCCATCCATGAACAACCCTCCTGCGGAACAACCCGGCGCTTCGCTCTGGTTCCGCCTGATCTGCCGCGTCGCCCGCGCGTTGGTTTTGTTGCTGCTCCTTCTGGCCGTTGTGTTCCTTTACTTGAACCAAATCGGCTTGCCGGCCTTCGCGAAAATCCGCATTGAAGACCAGCTCCAATCACGCGGGATCGATCTTCAATTCGACCGGCTCCGCTTGCACGGGCTGAGGACGTGCATCGCGGAAAACGTGCGCTGGCGCAAAGCGCCGGACCTTCTTCATCCGGAGCTGGCCGTCGCCCGTGCGGAATTGCGGCTGCGGGCGAGCGCGCTCTGGCGATTGCAAACGCAATTGGAATCTCTGATTGTCCGGCAAGGCCGGTTGATCGTTCCATTTGTGAGTTCGAATTCCCCTCCGGCCCGCCTGCCGCTCGAAGAAATCCATCTTGAACTCCGCTTTTCTTCCGATGGCCAATGGGATCTGACGCGTTTCGCGGCGCGCTGCAAGAACGCCGCCGTGGAAGCGTCCGGCACCATCACGAATGCTCTCACTCGTCGCGCGGCCGGGCTCCGCGAGCCGGCCGAAAAAAGGATCTCTGCCTGGCCAGAGCGTCTGCACCGGCTTGTCTCTTCCTTGGATCGGATCACCTTCAGCCCTGCATCCAGGCTTCACTTCACGTTTCAGGGAGATGGCCGCGACGCGGGATCGCTTCGCGCAAAGCTGGATTTGCAGCTCCCGCAGGCGTCCGGGGATTGGGGCACGGTGGAGAATCTTCGGTTGAACTTGGACACGACTCCCGGTGACACGGTGTCCCGGACGCTGGAAGCGAGGTGTGGCTTGCAAGTCGGCGCGGCGCGGCTGAGGAAGGGCGACTTCACGAATGCTCGAGGCACCGCCGAACTTTCGCTGGTTCTTACCAATCTGAATTCGAGCCAGGGCGAATGGCGTCTTCAACTGAGTCCCCGGACCGATTGGGGCGGAGCCGATGAATTGATCGTTTTTGGCAAAGCCGCGCCGCGCGCCGAGACCGTGGACCAGCGGCAGGTCGGCTTGACCCTGGAAGCGAACGGGCTTCGGACACCCTGGGGAAGGGCCAGTTCCGCGCTTCTCACATCCGATCTTGTTCAGGCGGCGGATCAGTTTGTCGGGTTGGATGGAACCTGGCGGTTGGAACTCACGGGCCTCGAGTCGAAATGGGCTGAGTCGGAATCGGCGCGGTTCTCGGGCAACGTTCGTCGATCTCCAATCAACGCCGAACAAAAGCGCTCCGATCCGAGTTGGGGCGTGTGGCAGAAACTCGAGTCGGTCTTTTTGGACTGGGAGAGCCAAATACGAAAGGTCAGTTCCGCCGGGGTACTGGTTGATGAGATCAACAGCGTCGGCGAGTGGCGTGCGCCTGAGTTGACGATTCGCAAGGTTTCGTCACAGATTTCCGGCGGGCGATTGGACGCGGAAGCCGCGCTCGATATCTCCAAGCGCGAGGTCCGATCAAGGATCGCTTTTGATTTTGACGTTCACCGTATCCAGCCGTTGCTCGCCACGAACACGCAGCGCTGGCTTCGACCCTACAGTTGGGAGACTCCCCCTCGTGTGCAGGCCGAAGCCCGCCTGCTCCTGCCCGCCTGGACGAATCGCGAGCCGGGTCGCTTCAAAGAAACGCTGAAGACCGTGGCCATCGCCGGTTCTTTCGAGACTGCCGCCGCCGCTTATCGAGGCGTGCCCGTCACTTCGGCCCGCTCGCAATTCAATTTTTCAAATTCGATCTGGCGACTGCCCAATCTGGTCGTCTCGCGGCCGGAAGGCCAGATTCACCTGAATGGCGTCGAAAATACGGCCACGCGCGAGTATCATTGGGCCATCCAAAGCCGCATTGATCCTCAGGCGCTGGCGCCTCTGTTGGGCCCCTCAGAGAAACGCGTGCTAGATTATTTTCAATTCGCGCAACCTCCGTTTGTCCAGGGCCACGTGCGAGGACAATGGGGGAGGCCGGAGCACACAGGGTTCTCGGCCGAGGTGGCGCTGACCAACTTCACTTTCCGAGGCGAAGCGCTCGACAGTGTTCACGCCGCGCTCCAGTTCACCAACCGCTTACTCGAATTCCGCGACGTGAAGGTGCGCCACGGTCCGGGGCAAATCACCGCGCCCTGGGTTGCGTACGACGCCCGGGCGAACCTGGTTCACGTCACCAATGGTGTCAGCACTCTGGAACCGGACCTGGTCGCGCGAGTCATCAGCCGGCCCGTGCGCGCGGCGATTGCGCCGTATCATTTCCAGGAGCCCCCGACGGTCGTGGTCAATGGCCGTTTACCGACGCGCTCGCAAGCCGATGCCGACGCCACCTTCAAAATCGCCGGCCAGACTTTCAACTGGTGGCGGTTCAATGTCCCCGAGATTTCCGGCGACGTGCATTGGCTGGGCGAGAGCGTCACGATCACCAATCTTCAAGCCGCCTTCTACCGGGGCAAATTGAGCTGGGACGGAAAGTTTGATTTCAGCGGCCCGCCCGGTGCGCGCTTTCGGTTTCGCGGCCACGCCATCCAAAGCGACTTGCGAACGCTGGTGGCGGATTTGACGCTGACGAATACGCCGCTTGAGGGCACTTTTGGCGCCGACCTCGTTATCACCTCCGCCGACACGCAGGACTGGTCGAGTTGGCAGGGGTACGGCGACGTTCAGCTTCGGGACGGGTTTCTCTGGAACATCCCGATCTTCGGATTTTTTTCGCCGGTCTTGAACAAGATCGTGCCCGGACTCGGCCAGAGTCGTGTCAGCGCCGGCTCGGCCAGTTTTACGATCGACAAGAGCCAGATCCGCACGAGCGACCTGGAAATGAAAGCGCCCGCGTTGCGGCTCCAGTATGTCGGCGCCGTGAGTTTCAAAGGGAACGTGAATGCGCGCGTCCAGGCGGAGATTCTGCGCGATGCCTGGGCCGTGGGTCGCATCGTGAGTCTGGCGCTGTGGCCGGTCACCAAAGTGTTCGAGTACAAAGTCACCGGCACGCTGAACGAGCCGACGAGCGAGTTGCTTTACTTCCCCAAACTCCTGGTGCTGCCGTTCCGACCGCTCAAAATCCTCAAGGAAATCCTGCCTTTGGGCGAGCGTACCCCGTCAGCCCCGCCGAAGCTCAAAAGCGAGACCGAAGCCAATTCAAAGGAGCCATAGCCCGAGATCCTGGTCAGCGGACGAATGGTCCTGTGCGGGCAAGATGGCGTCGCCCGCCAACAAGTTGCCTGCTGTCACGGATTCGCAAGAAATCGCGCATCCGCTGAGTTGTCCCACGTCTCCGGATGGGCTTCGTTATCGTAGTTCCACCTCCGGCGATTCGGTTCCGTGGGCTCGTAGAGCTTCTTCCACTTAAGGGCTTCGGAATGTCCGTCGCAGAAGGAGACAACAAAATTGCCCTGATGACGCCGCTTTTCCGGGGAGTCAGCGCGGAACTGCGTGAGACATTGATAGGGCCAAAGCAAATCAAATGCGAAAGTTCCTGCTTCTCCGGTTGAAAGGTTAGCGTCGCCAATGGCAATCATGTCCCCGGGTACTTTGACTTGCGACTCAACGATCGCCGGGGGCGGCACGGGCTGATCAGTCGAGTTGTAGAATGCGCCAAGGCCCAGGGCCTCCGAGCGCCGGGCGGGGTAATCATGCACCGTGCCCAGTCCATTGTACCCGTAGCCTCCGTGAATTCCATCGGGCAAGTAAGTGGCCCCAATCTTGGTTGGGGGCTGATACTCTGGACAGCGAAACAGACGAGACGCCCAGGTGCTCGCAACGTACGGCTCCAAGGCATGGTACCAATAACGGGGCTCACTATCTCTCGAGGTATAAGGGTAGGCGTGAAAATCATCGACGTACAGCCGCAGACCGATGCCGATCTGGCGGAGGTTATTCCTGCAGATCGAGGTGTGCGCAGCGATTTTCGCCCGGCTCATCGCGGGCAACAACAGGCTGGCCAGCACCGCCATGACGGCGATGACCACAAGTAGCTCAATCAGTGTGAAGCCGAATAATCGAACAGAATTCGATCCCGCCATGGGGGCGGAGCGGCCTGGCTTCCTGAGCGATGGCGAGGAATTGCCGCTGTGATTCGCTGCGCCTTTGTTCGATTCCGTTCGTCGGAGAAGACCATTCATCATTTCTTGTTCTCAAATCTTGAACGGACGCATGCTAAAGGCAAATCTTCACTGGGTCCGTCCAAACTTCTTTTCCAGCTCGCGATAACTCATTTCGATCAACGTGGGCCGGCCGTGCGGACAGGTGTAGGGCATCTCGCATTGCTTTAGATCATTCACCAGGTTTTCCAGTTCGCGGCCGGAGAGATAATCGTTGGCTTTGACGGCGTGGCGGCAGACGGTTTTCGCGATGGTGTTCTCGCCCAAGCGCAGGGTGTTCACGGTCTGGCCGGTCGCTTTCAGTTCATCGACCAAATCCAGCACGAACCGGCGGGCGTCGGACACTTTCACGAACGGCGGCAACGCATCGAGGAGAAAGGTGCGTTCGCCAAATTCGCTCAGGCCGACGCCCAGGCGGTTGAGCGTCGCCAATTGCTCCCGTAGAAACTGCGCGTCGCGCGGGGATAATTCGACGGTCTCCGGGAGCAGGAGACGTTGCGAAGCAGCCGGGCCCTGTTCCAGACGGCGAAGCATCTGTTCGAACAAGACGCGCTCGTGCGCGGCGTGCTGATCGAGCAGAACCAAACCGCGGTCGGATTCGAGCACGACATAAAGTTTTCCAATCACGCCGACCATTCGCAACGGCACGTTCAACAGCGGAACCGCTTCCGGGAAGGAGCAGGGCACCGGGACTCCCACGCCCGCCGCCATCGGAGCGGGTTTCTCCACGGCGGCGACTTCGATGGGTCGAGCTGGCGCCGGCTGCACTGGAGGCAGCGGCGCGACGGGCGTCCGGATGGGCATGGGCAGTAGTTTGTCGGCCGGCGGCGGCTGCACGATGGTGTCGAACTCTGGCGCCGCGGATTTGTCTTCGACACGGCGTGAGAATTCTGGCGGCGGAACAGGCAGAGCGGGAGCCGGTTTGATCGACGGGGTTTGAAGGGCCGGCGATTCGGGTCGCGGTCGCGCATGGAAATTCAACAATGCGTCTCGGACGGCTTGCGTGACCAGGCGCCGCACGGCGTGTTCCTGGTGGAACTTAACTTCACGTTTGGCCGGGTGGATATTCACATCGACGGCGGCAGGATCGATTTCCAGAAACAGGCAGCAGACCGGGTAACGGCCTTTCATCAGCGCGGTGTGATACCCTTCGAGCAACGCGAAGTTCAGGCCACGATTCTCCACCGGCCGGCGATTGACGAAGACAAATTGCTCCTCTCGTGTGGCCCGCGAAACCCCCGGCTCGCCAATGAACCCCCAAATACAACAATGTCCCGGCGCGCCGTCAGTGAATTCTTCCGACGTGTTTGCCAGCGGCTCCAGTTGAGCGGAATAATTTACGGCCACCCATTTCGTTTCCCTCCCGGAGAGCGCGCGCAACCGTTCCCGCAAAGCGTCCAGGTTGCCGCCGGCCTGGCTTTCGGACTGGACCGCGGGCAACTGCCAAACCAACCGGCCTTCCTGAGTGAAGGTGAACCCCACTTCCGGATACGCCGCGGCCGCCAGCGTCAGGTAGTGCTGGATGCGGGATCGTTCCGTCTCTTCGCTACGCAGGAATTTCCGGCGGGCCGGCAAATTGAAGAACAACTGCCGCACCTCCACGCTGGTGCCCGGAGCGCACCCGGCCGCGCGGACTTCCAGAATCTTTCCGCCATGAATCGTGATCTGTGTCCCTTCCGGCGCATCGGCGTCGCGTTCCCGCGTCGTCAAACTCATCCGGCTCACGCTGGCGATGCTGGGCAAGGCCTCGCCGCGAAAGCCCATTGTGCTGATCGAAGCCAGATCGGTGGCCGCGCGGATTTTGCTCGTGGCGTGCCGCTCCAAGGAAAGCAGCGCGTCGTCGCGGCTCATCCCGAAACCGTCGTCCGTGACACGGATCAAACTTCGGCCGCCCGCCTGGATTTCCACGTTGATTCGGCTCGCCTGCGCGTCGAGCGCGTTTTCGACCAGCTCCTTGACCACGCTGGCAGGCCGCTCCACGACTTCGCCGGCGGCAATCTGATTCGCCACCTGGTCCGGGAGAAGACGGATACGATTCATGCAAAAGTCGTCAAGCAGCCAAAGGCCCGTGACAGGCGGCTGAAACAGAAAGTCTCCCCAAAGATGCTTCCCGCTGCTCCTAATCCTAATCTCGACATGACATCATCAACCACGGGCACGAGAAGGAGTAAGATTAAGATTATGATTAAGATCAAGAGTCTGATCGCACAGAAGCTTAGTGGAACGGCAGGGTGAACGAAAAGACCGCGCCGCCACCCGGATCGTTTCTGGCTTCGATCCGTCCGCGATGGTCTTCAATGATGCGTTTGCAAATGGACAAGCCCAGGCCAGTGCCCTGGCTCTTGCCGTAGGTGGCGAACGCCTGGAACAGGCGCGGAAAGATTTCGGGCGCGATACCGTGCCCGGTGTCCGCAATTTTGGTGATAACTTCCTTCTCCGTCACGGCGAAGCGGAATTTGATCTTGCCGCCGTCGGGCATCGCGTCCGCCGCGTTGTTGATCAGGTTCATGAAGAGATGATTCAGGCGGACGGGATCGATCAGCAGCGGAACAGGGGGCGGATCCTGGTCGCACTCGATTGAGATCGTGGTGCCGCCCATTTCGGTGCGAATCTCATCCAGGAATCTCAAAACGAACTCACGGTAGTTGGTCTTTACCAGCACGGACAAACTTTCGGACCCGCGCGTGAATTCGAGCAACTCGTTGATCATGGCGGTGAGGCGGTCGATCTGACGCCGGATTCGGTTTCGCGCCATTTGCCGCACCTCCAGTGTCGCGTTCTCCATCGCCGCCAGGTCCGCCGCGATGCCCATCACGTTCAGAGGGTTCTTGAAGTCGTGCACGATGGCGCGGGCAAAACGGCCGACCAGCGTCAGGCGTTCGGATTCCAGCACTTCCCGGATGTATTGCCGGTTGAACTCCCGCAGGCGGAGGCTGAATTCCCGCATCAAATTGACCGCGAGCTTGGGCGAGCGTTCGAGCATTTGCAGCACGACTTCGCGCGGGATGAAATGAACTTCGGTCTCGATTTCCGCCGTGGCCGTCGCCGAGCGCGGCTCGTTGTCCACTACGGCCATTTCGCCAAAAAAGTCGCCCGGGCCAACGCGCGAAAGGGCCCGCCGTTCCGCTTCATTGACGAAAGCGGAGATCAGAACACTTCCAGATTTCACGACATACAAACCGTCGCCAATGTCTCCTTCGGTGAAGATCACCTTGCCCGGAGAGAATGATTGAATCCGGACGGCGCCCTTGAGAACGAGCAGCTCGGATTCGGGGAGCCCGCCGAACAACCGGCTTGTCTCAAGATCGGCCATGGGAATCAGGAGAGTTCTTCGCGGACTTTTTCCAGCAGCCGCTTGGTGGCCCGGATGCCCTGCGCCTCGCTTTGCTTGTTGCCTTCGTATTCGATCCCGAGATACCCCCGGTAACCGGCGGCGAGCACAATCTTCATCATGCGGCGGTAGTCCGTCTCCACGCAGTTGCCCGCCGCGTCGAAGTCCATCGACTTGGCACTGACCGCTTTGGCATACGGCATCATT
Organism: Verrucomicrobiota bacterium; assembly: GCA_016190065.1. GTDB lineage: Bacteria > Verrucomicrobiota > Verrucomicrobiia > Limisphaerales > SIBE01 > VHCZ01. The sequence continues at coordinate 11,527 of JACPRI010000033.1, read as the reverse complement.
TCGGCCACGGCTTTGTACCGGTCGTAATCCTCGAAGTTGCCGAAGTCCGGGAGCGTGCCGCAGTTCGGCAAATTGACCTGCTTCATCACCGACGCGAGCCAATCGCCGCGCGACGAAAGGCCGCCGTGGTTTTCTACGATGACATTCAGGCCGAGCTTCGCGGTGAATTCGCTCAACCGGCGCAGGCCGTCCGCCACGCGGTCACGCTGTTCGTCCGGCGTGCCGCTGGAGTAGGCGTTCACGCGGATGGAATGGCCGCCGAAGAATTTCGCGGCCTCGGCCCATTGGTGATGATTTTCAACGGCCTGCAGGCGCTTCCGCTCGTTCGCGTCGCCCAGCTCGCCTTCGTCGTCGCACATGATCAGCAGAATCTTGACGCCCAGATCGTCGGCGCGCTTTTTGAACTCGGCCAGATACTTTTGATCCCTGGCCTTTGCCATGAAAAACTGGTTGACGAGCTCAATGGCTTCAATTCCGTAATCGTTCCGGGCGGTTTTGGGAAAATCCAGATGGTCGAGCTGCTTTGCAAAGAGAGCGCGGTTCAGCGACCATTCCGCGAGGGAGATCTTGAAGAGTTCCTTTTTCTCAGCGGCGCTACCGAGTCTTGTTTGCGCAAGACCCAGCGCAGTTCCAGCCGCGAGCAAGGCAGATTGACCGAGAAATTCACGGCGAGGGAAGGTCGTGTTCATTCGTGGGACACCCGATCCGGGTTCAATGCGCTGTCGCCGGTGCGCCCTCGGCTCTCGCCTCCGCTTTTCCGGGCGGATGGAAGAACGCGAAAAGCAGGAAGGCCGCGAACAGCGCGAAGCCCATGGGCACCAGGAACAGTCCGCGGAAATCCGTCACACTGTCCTTCGTGAAGACCGTTTGGAGAAGGTACGGGCAAACCGAGTTTGCCGCGAGCGAACCGATGCCCAGGATCATCACGTTGAACAGACCCTGCGCGCTCGCCCGCGCATCCTTCGGGAAATATTCATCCACGAAGATGTAAACGGTGGCGAAGAAAAACGCGTAACAGATGCCGTGCAGGATCTGGACGAGGATGATCAATTCCTTCTGCTGCGAGCAGAACGCATAGACCCCGAACCGCGCCGCGTGGCCCAGAATGCCGAGCACCATCGTCGTCCGCCAACCGAGGCGCTTCAGCGTGGCTCCCAGGATGGCCATGGTGAGGATTTCCGCGATCTGCCCGACGCTCATCACGGGCATGATCCAATTGCCGGCGATCCCCACGCCACCCGCCTCGGCCTTGGCGCCGAGAAACGTGCCGGTCCAATTGAAATAGGTGTTGTGCACGAACGCGTCGATGAAAGTCACCAGCCACAGCACCAGCACGAAAGGATGCCGCAACAGCTTGCCGGCTTCGAGCCAGGCAAACCGGTCGTCGCCGCCCTCGACCTTTTTCGGCGGGGTGTGAGGCAGCACCAGGCTGAACGCCGCCAGCACCAGCGACGCGATGCCCGCGACGACAAAGGTCCAGCGTGTGCCGGCTTGCAGCGCCTGGCCCGTGAGGCCGGAGCCCAGCACCGTGCCGAGCCAACTCACGAACCCTTCGGGGTTGGCCGCTTTGACTTTGTCCCAGTCCACCAGAATAAACGTGAACGGCCACGCGGCGAGAATCCAGCCGATCGTCCCGCCCATGCGCACGATGCCGAACTCCTTCTGGGCGTCCTTCATGTTCGCGAAGGCGATCGAGTTCGTGATCGAGATGGTCGGCACGTAGAGCAAGCAATGGATCAGCATCAAACCAAAGAACGGCCAGAACTGACGCGTGAAGGCCAGCCCGAGCATGGCCAGGCCGCCGACCAAATGGCTGAACGCCAAGAATCTTTCCGCCGCGAAATGGCGGTCCGCAAATTGATTGCTGAAGAACATGCCCACGATGGCCGCGATCGGGAACGTGTTCAGAATCCACGACTGCTCTCCCGGAGTGAATCCCAGGCTGGGCAAATATCCGAAGACCAACGGAAACCAGGCGCCCCAGATGAAGAACTCCAGGACCATCATGAGGAAAAGTTTGGTGCGGACGGGGTTGTTCATAGGTTTGATTTGCGCGCCAAATTAAGGAATCGCCATAACCGTGGCAAGCCTTAGCATGCAACCATGCGCATCGCTTTCAAAGAATGGGCCATCGTGGCGGACGCCCTCGGTTCCGGCGCACAAATCCTGATCTTGCGCAAAGGCGGAATCAAGGAAGGGCGCAGCGGCTTCCAGGTCGAGCATTCGCTATTCCTGCTCTTCCCGACCCAGTTTCATCAGCAGCGAGAGTCAGTGATTGAGCCGGCCCAAGCGAGGTTCGACCAGATCGCGCCGAGCTTCCCTCATCCGGACAGGCTCAGGATCGAGCACGTCTGTGAAGTTGCCACCTGGCAACGGCTGGATTCACTGGCCGCGGCAGAGCGGCTTCGCGGCCAGCACATCTGGCGTGACGAGGTCATTCGGCAACGCTTCGATTGGGGCCGGGACAAGAGCATCCACGCGCTGGCGGTGCGAGTTCGTCGCTTGCCGCAAGCCATCGAACTGCCGATGCTCCCGGGCTACGGCGGATGCAAGTCTTGGATCGAATTAGAGGAAGACATTTCAATTCAAGGCGCGGAGCCGATCCTGAGCGACGACGCATTCACCCTAAAACTCAATCGATTTCAAGAGGCGCTCAGAGCTCCTTGCGTGGAGCCATCAATGGAAAATGCGAAGGCTGCAAGCCTTGGGGCCCAAGGCCAAGTTGTTGGATCGAGTGAGAGAAGATGGTGGGTTGGCCGGGACTCGAACCCGGGACCAACGGCTTAAAAGGCCGCTGCTCTACCGACTGAGCTACCAACCCAAACTCAAGGCTGAAATCCGTTCAAAGGATGTCGCTTGGGCCTTTCCCCGAAGGCCCGCGAAAAGTAATCGACGAGACATGGTGGAGCAAGGCGAATTTCATTAGACTATTTTGAGTGTGCCACTTGCGGCCCTCGGTCGCCTGCTGTAGTTTCAACCAGAGGTTTTTCTAAGGATTGATAGGAAAAAGAATCATCATGCAACCAGGCGAACATCTCCAAATCCGGTCAATTCTTTTTCGGATTACTACAATTCCCAGGGCGATGCAAAGGATGCTCTTCCGCTGTTTGGGATTTCTCGTTTGGGCCGGCGTTGCTTCCATGGCTCTTGCAGCCGCCACGATTGACGGGATCCGGATGGTGCCTCAAAACATTTCACCCGTGCCACGGTTGCTCATTGAAGGCGAACCAGGCATGACCATTACTATCGAGTATTCGGAGGCGGTTCAGTCTCGTGCGTGGAAAGCACTTACTAAGGTCGTGGTGACGAATAATCCTCATGCTTTCGTGGACCTGACGGCCGCGGGGGTTGCGAAACGGTTTTACAGGCTGGTGGCGTCGGCAGACTCGACCAATCCCAATCCTGCTCGTCTGGTATGGATACCACCGGGCACTTTTGCAATGGGGAGTCCAGCGGCGGAGAAGGACCGTTTTGATTGGGAAGGCCCGCAGATGGAGGTTACGCTGACCCAAGGGTTTTACATGGGCAAGTACGAGGTAACGCAGCGGGAGTATTTGGAGTTGATGGGGAAGAATCCGAGCTATTTCGTAGGGGGCAGGGAATTGACATTTCTCCCACCAGATCTGCGGCCTCCTCCGCTCACCGAAGACCTTAATCGTCCGGTGGACGAGGTGACTTGGTTCGATGCCGTGAGCTACTGTAGCAAGCTTACGCAACAAGAACGGGCTGCGGGGCGATTGCCGGCGGAGTGGGAGTATCGGTTGCCCACAGAGGCCGAATGGGAATACGCGTGTCGCGCGGGAACGACGACCCGGTATTATTATGGTGATGATTTGTCGTATTCGGAAGTGAGGAATTACGCCTGGATAACCGCGAACAGTGGCTACACGACGCATCCCGTGGGGGAGAAGCCAGCGAATGAATGGGGATTGCACGACATGGCGGGGAATATCGGGGAATGGTGTTTGGACTGGTATGGTTCTTACCCTGGGGGAAGTTTGACCGATCCTAAGGGTCCATCGACTGGCTTTACTCGGGTGGTTCGGGGAGGCAATTGGTTCTTCTTCGAAGTGCACAGCCGCTCAGCGTACCGTTACTACCTGTTCCCTGACTATACGCCCGGCTATATTGGGTTCCGTGTCGTCCTTGCCCGAAGCCAACCGTAAGATTCCTTATTCCACGTGTTTCAATTGTGCGCGAAGAATAATTGGAAAAGCATCAACGGCAAGTCCCGCAATGATGTCTGCGCCTTTGAGCGAAAAGTGAACATTATCCTTATTCCCGCTTGAAATGTAGGCGCTGTTGATCGGGCCCAACTCATTGTAGAGGTTGTTGCTCAATTCATGAAGGTCAATAAGGTAGGCCTGGGATTCGTCCGCCACATTTCGCACCACCTGACATCGGTCTTCCAGGGATGGAACAATTTTTCCATTATCATCAAACTCTCTTGGCCCTGTTGGGGTCACCAAGATGGGGGTTCCATCAAAATCACGAACAATCTGAATGATCGTCTTTAAGTTCGCTTCGTACTCTGCGATCGAGGTGTAGTAGGGTTCTGACAGGGTCAAGGCATCGACCCGGCCAAACGGGATGAGCACGAATTCGGGTTTTATCCTCATTAAATAATCCTTCTGGATCGAGGAAAGGAAGCTCTTCGTGCTTTGAAGCGAAATGGCGAGATTGATGACTTGCACATTGGGCTTTAGATATCCATACATGCCCTGTCCCCAGCCGGAATATTGACTGCTGTTGAGCACATAGTCGGCAACTGTAGAATCACCGAGCATCACCAGTCTAACGGGCAGGTCTGTTGTGGTCCATGTTCGAAGCCGGAAAAAGCGGTTCGCATCCTCCGTCGGGTCAATCCGGTAGGACAGCAGTCCTGACACCTGGTCACTGAGGTCCGACCAGTTTTGGAAGTCCACGCTGGCCTGCAATCGGTAGCCAATATCCAGGGGTGAAGTTGCTTCGATCCACACTTTATTCGTGCTGTTCCGGTAGATGGAGAGCGACGCGCCGGCAGCGGCTTTTGTCAACAAAACCACGAGGAGCAGTACAATCAACGAAAAGTGTCTTGAACTGCAGAACATAAGGCCAGAGATTTGCTCAATAACCGAGTACTCCCGGTTGTTTTTCGAGAACTTCTAGAATGTTGTCTTTGGTGACGATCAATGGATCCCCGGACAACTGGGGATCATAGTGGACAGCAGCCAATAGTTTTCCCTGCTGAAATGACTCCACGGCCTGGGCAGGCGGGCCGAGCAAACGAAGATCGGGCAACAACAGCGCGAAACTTCTAGATTCCTTCTCGTTCCAGATCTTAAGCCGGTGCACTCCGGCGGGCAACCCAATCAGACTCACGATGACGCGACATTCAGGATGCGCTTCGGCCAGTTGATCCACGGACGAGGGCTGCATCAGGAAACTCAAGGGCGTCCTGGAATCCGGAGGGATGGCGAAGGATTGGGGATTCGCAAAGTATTCCGGCCGAATCTCAGGAAACACGACCGTCACAGACGAGCCTTTGCCCAGCCCTTTGCGCAGGCCGCGAATGCTCGCGCGCTCGTATTGGCATTTCTCATCAAAATACCCTGCCCTCTTGGTGAACGGATTTGACAGCACAAGAACTTTGCATTTCGGAAGCAGCTTGGCGATTTGCAACCCGAGCATTTCCATGGCTTGTTCCCTTGCGGCCAAAGCGCCGTCCCTTGGGCTGGGCGAACGAGCCAGAAAAGCGATCGCCACCACCGCAACAAGCGCCAATCCAGAGGTTACGACGATGTTCCTCTTCGTGTTCACGGAAAGTAACTGGGAACTGTGTCCGGGCCGAGAAGCGGAGTAATGCCCAACGCCTGCAAGCGAGGCTGCTTCATCCCCTCGGCATGCCCGTCGAAGCACCATCCGTTCGCCGCGCGATTATGGCGCGCGTGGACTTCCATTTGCGCGTTGGTTCGAAAACTGTGGAATTGGACGCTTCCCAAACCCATGCGGCCTCTGCTGGTCGTGTCTGCCAGATGAACATACTCAACCGGATTAGGAATCGCGGAGACGACGACTTCCTCGTCAAATTCACCCGCGGTCACCGATTTAGGCGGATCCGACCAAACGCCGAACGTGCGAAACCAATTCGTAAATTCACGCGGCGGATAGGCAGGGCAAAGAAACACCGACGCTGAGCCGACGCTTTGATTGGAATACAACAGCCCGCCCCAAGCGAACTGAACCTCGAGCGGAGAGGCGATTTGGACGCGGTTTTTGTTCTCCTCGGCATAGAGCAAGGCAGAAAGCCCGACCTGCTTGAGATTGTTCAAGCAGTGAATCCCTTTCGCCTTGGCCTTAGCCTTGCTCAGCGCTGGCAATAACATGCCGGCCAAAATGGCGATAATGGCGATTACGACCAACAGCTCGATTAGGGTGAATCCTGGTAACTCCTGGCGGTTCGGTTCCTCACCCCTTACAACACTTTTCATTGTGCTATCCTTATCGTTATGCATTTGTTACGTCACGCTACCTAACGCCGTGAGCGGGAAACCTCCCTTGCTAGCTTTGACTCATACTCTTACCATCTTGAGGTCGATAGGTCAAACTGCTTGGCACTCGGGCGATGCAATTCAGCGATCCACCGATCCCCAATTCCGTGATCGCGGATGTTCGCGGGCGCGGCGCGGAAAGCCGCATAATCGATGCCACCTCCAGCTAGAGCGAGCAGCACTTGAAAACCGAATGAGTCAGCGGCCTAATTCAACCGCCCCGGTTTCTTTGGTTCGTTCACATCCGCCGAATTGTTGACGGGGCCAGGCGAACTCGGCGAAGCCGCCGGCGGCAAGGGCACGAGCTTCCAACCCTCAAGGCCAAGTCCGATGTCTCTTTCGACAAATTCCCAGAGAACCACCTTCTTGTTCTTAAGGAACGCGGGGCGCCCGCGAAGCTCCTGCCGTACCAACGTGGACCCTCCGCCGTCGTTGACCAACGAGAATAACGGTTGTTTGAGTTCCTTAGCCAGATGCGCGATGAAACCCGCCGCCCTCGGTTCATCCTGTTGGTAAATCCGCACGAAACTGTCGCCCAGCACGAGAATCTCGGACTCCGGAGCGTCCTTGTAGAGTTCGCCGCGGTCGCCGCGGACCACCTGAACGCACGGCACGGTTTCGGAATTCACCCGGCGCTCGATCAGCGGCACTTGCATCATGCGCAAGATGTCGCCCAACCGCCGCACCGGTACGGAACGCTCGCCGTATTCAACCCGGCCGGGCTGCACCCAACCCAGTTCCTTGAGACGACGCGCCACCGCTTTGGCTGCGAGATCAACGCCCACCGGCGACCAATGGGTGTCCTGCGCCAGATATAGGGAAGCCGGAGAAATAGCACCGGTTTGCTGCCGCGCCTCGTGAAACTCCTTAAACAGGTCGATGACTTCGACGTTCGCCGCGCGCAGCCTCTCCAGCAAATCTCGCGTGCGTGGCGCCACCACACCGAGCAAGGCGTCCGCGCGCGACGTCAAGCGGTCCGGATAAATGCTCTCCTTGTTCGGCACGGGCATGAGCACCAGCCGGATGCCGCGCGCCGCGAGTTGATCACGAAAATCCACAATGGCCGGGAGGGGATCATTCGTCGCGCCGGCCGGTTTCGCTTTCTCGATCCGAGCCAGCATGTAATTCAGCCCGGGCTTGTAGAAGTACCATCCCTCCGGCGCGATGACTGCCTTTTCTCCACCGTCCTTCAGCCACTCGAACTGGGCGAACTGAATCCAAGGCCGGCTCACTTGCGCCGCCCAATTGGCTGCTTCCAAGCTTCGCTCGTAGGCGCGCAAGTTGGCCGCAGTGGGCGCTTGGCTGAACACGTCGAACGCGCGCACTCCGTCATCCCGGCGGGCTTCGATCACCGTTTGAATCAACGGCACACTGGCGATAATCCCGAGGAACATCAGGATCAGAAACCACTGGGGATCGCGGAGACGGTTCATCTCTTGATTCGGCGGTTGTTTTGAACAGGAGATAACGGAGATAACAGAGCAAGAGAAACTGAACTCGAACCGAGCGTTGACCGATCGACGTCCACAGCGTGAGATCCAAAAGGTGCTTGATGGCGGTATGAATTCTTCAACCTCCGTTTTCTCCGTTCGCTCCTGTTCGATCCATTTCTTGTTTCTAGGTTCATGGCCGCTCAAAACTGGAAATAGAGGAAAGGGTTGAAGGCCTGCGAGAACATCGTCATGAGCGAGAAGACGAACAGCGGCACCACCAAAGCGGTCCGCGGCCACGTCACCGGCGACTGCGACCAGTCATGGGCCTGCAAGGGTTGGAAGACCAGCCCGGCGCAAACGGCTAAAATGAGCAGGTGATATGGAGTGTAAATTGTGGCGGCGAGCAACGGCGCAACGCTCCCGACCGGGCCGAGACCAAGCATGGCTCGGAAGTACTCCATGGCCGCCGTCAGGTTGTCCGCCCGGAACAACACCCACGAGAACAGCATGAGGAGAAAAGTCAGGCCGATCCGCGCCGGTCGCGGCATCGCAGCATAAAGGCTTCGTTTGCCCAGCCACCTTTCGAAGGCCAGGAACAGCCCGTGGAACGCCCCCCACAACACAAAGTTCCACTTCGCTCCGTGCCAGAGGCCTCCCAGCACCATCACGACGGCGAGATTGAAGTAGGTGCGCCCTTCTCCCTTCCGGTTGCCCCCCAGCGCAAAATACAAATAATCCCGCAGCACGCTCGACAACGAGATGTGCCACCGCCGCCAAAGCTCTGTGATGCTCTCCGAGCGGTACGGCGCGTCGAAGTTCTTCAGGAACTCGAACCCGAGCATCCGCCCCAGCCCAACGGCCATGTCCGAGTAACCGCAGAAGTCGAAGTAAATTTGGAACGCGTAAGCCAACGCCCCGACCCAGGCTTCGAGCGCGCACGGATTGGCCGCGTTGAACACGCCGTCCGCCACCACCCCGCACGGATTGGCCAACAAAATCTTCTTCGCGAACCCAACGATGAAGATGGCCACACCGGAAGCAAACCGCGAGACCGTGTGTTCGCGCTCGTGCAATTGTTCGGCGAGCGTCTTGTAGCGGATGATCGGCCCCGCCACGAGGTCAGGAAACAACGCGACAAAGGCCGAAAACACCGAGAACGACTTCGCCGGCGTGGCGTGCCCGCGATACAAATCCAGGATGTAAGTCAGGGAGTGGAACGTGTAAAACGAAATGCCAATCGGCAAAATCACCTGCAGCACGCGAAACTGTTGGGAGCCGACCGCCGCGAGGATTTGGTTCAACGTCTCGGCCGCGAACATGTAATACTTGAAGAATCCCAGGAGGCTCAGATTCGTCACCACACAGGCCACCACCGCGAGCTTTCGCTGAAGCGGGGTGGCGCCGGGTCGGGTGATGACCTTGCCCCAGATGAAGTCCATCACGGTCGTGAACAGCATGAGGCCCGCGAACCACGGCTCCCACCAACCGTAAAAGACATAGCTCCCCAGAGTGATCCAGACGTTGCGCCAGCGATAAGGCAGGTTGTAATAGACCAGCAGAAACAGCGGAAGAAAGTAGAAGACGAAGACCTGAGTGGTAAAAACCATAGCCTAACCGCTAGTTTAATATCAGGCGCAGGGGATTGTCTGCTCCAAGTTCAGCGGATGGGAGGCGGCGTCGGAGGTTCCGAGCGGAACTATCTCGCAGCGATGCAAAACAGGTGCTTCTCGCCCCGGATCAACAGCCGGTTCGCCACCGGCACCGGCGAAGCGATGACGCGTTCGCCCATGGTGTTCTCGGCGAGCACTTCGAACTTCCCCTCGACGCTCGCGACAAACACGACCCCATCCTCGCGCGCGGCGTAGAGTTTTCCATCCGCCACCGATGGCGAGGCATAATAGCTGGACCGGTGTTTCGGCAGTTCCCCTTTCCAGAGAGACTTACCGGTGGCCGGATCGAGACATTCGACTTCTCCACGATCGCGCACGAAATACACCCGGCCTTTATAGGCCGCAGGCGTGGGCACGAACGCGCCGGTGTCTTCGCGCTTCCAAACCCGGTGCGTGTGCGTCACGTCGCCGCGGCCGTCCAGCTTGATGCCATGCACTGTGGAGTCCTTGTCCCGCCCATACGGAACCACGGCGATCTCGCCCGCCACCAAAGCCGAGGCGACGACCGGCAAATAACTCCGATCCTTTGGATTGAAGTCGCCGCACGCCCAAATCACTTTTCCGTCGGCCGCGTCGTGCGCGGTCAGGTGTTGCCCGCCCAAGACCAACACCGCTTCCTGGCCTTGATGTTTGATGGTGACGGGTGAAGCGTAACTGTGATCGCCTTCCACAGGCGTCTCATAGTTCCTCGCGACCTTCCAATGAATCTGGCCGGTGCGCTTGTCGAAAGCAGCCAGCCAGGATTCCCCGTGATGCATCCGGGCGACCACGACGTCCTTCTCCGTCAAAACCGGCGACGTGCCGTGGTCCCAAAAGAGGGTGTCCTTCCCGAAGCGCTCGACCAGATTTGTCTTCCAGCGGACCTTGCCGTCAAATTCGAGCGCCGCGAGATGGCCGCTCTTGAAGTAAACGAAAATGCCCTGGCCGTCGGTCACGGGCGACGGATTGCTGCCCGATCCGTTTTGATGTTTGCCAGGGTTCTCAGGTCCCAGCGCCGTTTGCCAGAGCAGTTTCCCCGACCAATCGAAAGCCAACACCGCGTCCTGGCCGTTTGCCGGGGCGGTGAGAATGATGCGTTGATCCCAGACGATGGGCGTCGAGCAACCTTTGCCGGGAAGCGGCGCTTTCCAGAGGAGGTTCAAGTTGGCGTCCCACTTCACAGGATAAGTCCCGTGTTCATTGCCACCGTTGTCGTGCGGCCCGCGCCAGCGCGGCCAGTTCGACGGGCTTTCGGCGCTGGCCATGCTTGCGGCGGAGAGTGTCGAGAGCCCCAGAAAGAGGTGAATCAATTTGATGCGCATAGTGTTTGCTGAGCGATTACCGGTGAATCCAGTTCAAAAGACAAGCCGAAGTTCCGTTAAGTCCGTCAAGCCGCCGCATTGCATTTGTGCCATGCTTGTCATACGATGCCTCCCCATGAACCTGGCAAGGATCAGGTATTCCAAGCTGGCGATCGTCAGTCTGGTGCTGGCGAGTGTCGGCGCTTTGTTCGCACTGAGCCGCGACGGCCGGCTCCTGGTCCTTGCGATTCCGCTCGGGCTCATGGCCCTTTGCATTGCCGGTTTGGCTGGATGGTTGATTCGCAGGGCGGCCGGCGCGATGCGCGGTCGGCGTCTGGCGATTCTGGGCGCCACTCTCGGCGCTTTCGCCACGGTGCTCAGCCTCCTGGGACTCGGGGCGCTGATTCGAAAGGAATTCAACCGCGTCCAGCGCCAGCAACAAGCCTGGAACCCGCCGATGCAGCCGGTCGAAATCCCGGCCCCCAATCCGGTCCCGCGGGTGCCCGCAACGAATTTTACATCCAACTTGCCGATCATCGTCCTGCAGACTTCCGGCCAACCGATCTCGCGTCACGCGCAGACGCTGGTGCGGGCAAAGTTTTTCGACGCGGGAA
>JACPRI010000392.1 GCA_016190065.1 Verrucomicrobiota bacterium | reverse complement strand
TCCGGATTCTGTCCGCTTGCTCAAACCCGACGGGACCCAGGTCAACGCGCAATTGGGTTCCGATCTCGAAGCGGATGTCGTCAATCTCCAACCCAAGGATCGACTGGCGCCGCGAACGTCATACCTCCTTGAGGTGAACCGCAAGCTCATGGACAAGGCGGGAATCTCCGTCGTGCCCTTCCGTTCTTCGTTCACTACTGGAGCCGACATCCCAGCGCCGGTCCGAGCGGACGGTTTCAGGTACACGAAGACAAAAATCGACGATGAGAAGGGACCAACCGCGATCACCGTGGGCCCGGATGGGAATGTTTACGTATCGACTTATTACGGGAATCTCCATCGCCTCCGGATCAATCCGGAGACCGGGTTATCCGTCGGCCAGGAAACGCTTCTCACTCTTCCCGGAAGGAAAATCCTGGGATTGACGTTCGATCCGGAGGCCACGGCATCGAATCTTGTCGCGTGGATCACGTACGACGACCGTAAAGCCGAGACGCTCGACGTGGGAACATTCAGCGGCGTTGTCTCCAGACTTCTCATCCCGGCGGCGGGTCAGGCAAGAGCCGCTTCGGAAACTCAGCATATCATCGGTTTGCCATCGGGGTGGCATCCGCTGAACGGTTGCACCTTTGGCCCGGACAAGCGGCTCTACATTTCCGTCGGCAGCATGAATCGCTTGGGTGATAATCCGGTTCGCCCCGAGACGCCGTTAAGCGCAGCGGTCTTGGTGGCCGACGTTCGAAATCCGAAATTCAACAGCGGTCGCCTTCCGCTGAACGTGCAGACGACCACACCGATCAATTACGATCCGCATCCGGCAACGGCGCCGCTCAAGCTCTACGCCACGGGGTTTCGCCAGATGTATCGCCTCTGCTGGCATTCGAACGGGAATCTCTACGGAGGTGTGAATCAGAACGACGGCACGGGCCGGGCCGATACTCCGAGCCGTCCCGGAGTTCCTTCACTTCGTTCGGTTTTCCCGGATGAAGATTTGGTCCGAATCGTCGAAGGTGGGTACTATGGCCATCCTAATCCTTCGAGGAAACAATACGTGCTTCTGGGCGGGAACCCGACTGCGGGCGTCGATCCTTGGGAAGTTCCAGAATATCCCGTCGGTGTTCAGCCGGAGCCCAAGTTCAATCCGGCGAACTTGATTTTCAATCTGAAGACCATCAACGGAACCAGCGCGGACGGCTGCGCGGAGTACACGCTGCCCGGCCCATTGTACGGCCGGCTTCTCATTTGCTTTTTCGAGGGGACCCACACGCTTCATACTTTCGCTTTCAACGCGAGCGGCACCGAAGTCACGGACAACCGTCCGATTCTGGATGAAAACAACGACAGCCTGAGGTTTACGCAGCCACTGGATGTCGCAGTCCATCCAAGCGGGCGGATTTACGTGGCTGATTTCGGGAATTGGAGCAGCTTCGGAGGAGGCGGCGTGATCTGGGTCCTTAATCCCGTCGGAGCGCCATAGCTCTCTCTCAGTCGAAGCTTTTTCTCGACGAAAGCCGGCTCGAGGTTATGTTCCATTCCGTGGCGATAGAGCAAATCCTTCTCAGCCGGAACAATTCAGTTGAAATGGGGAGCGCACGCGCCCTCGCGTGCAGTGGTCGGCGCCCTCGCCGACCACACGAGCGCGTTCGAAGGGGCCACCCTTTAGTGATTGAATTGCGCGCCCGTTCCGACCGGCGAGGCGCCGGTCGAGACACGCGAGGGCGCGTGTGCTCCCCAAGTTCGACCGAATGGTTCCGGCTCAGACGGCATCGGGGGCCGGGCTTCACGTTGATCGAGTTGCTCGTCGTCATCGCCATTATCGCTATCCTGGCCAGCCTGTTGTTGCCCGCGTTGAACAAGGCCAAGTACAAAGGCTCGCGCACGGCCTGCGTCAACAACATCAAGCAGCAATACCTCAGTCAGATCATGTATGCGGACGACTTCAACGGGAAATTTCCGTTTCACGAAGATCCCAGCCCGGATTACCACCGCTCCGGCGCCACGGGGAATCAAAGCATCGTCAGCACCATGCGCGGCACGTACGTCAAAGATACGCAGATGTTGATTTGCCCGATCACCCGCAAATCGTTTGGCCGGACCTGGCTGAATTACGAGAGCATGGCCAATTTCGCCGACAGGAACACGCGCGACTACGGCGGTTGGGACACGCCCGCGACGTTCGTTTATACACCGTACATGTGGCTCGCGAATTACACGGCCAGGCCGGCGATGAAGTTCGTGAACTCCGAAGGCAAGGAAAGCGCGAACCCCGACGATAACGAACCCGCGTGGCCCAAGAGTACCTCCGAATGCGAGAGCCGCCGCGCCTTCGTCACTCATCGCGTTAGCGACACGCCCGGGACCGCACTGTGGGACGTCGGGCATCTCGGCCGGTTCGGCGCCGGCACGCAAAGCAAACCGCTTTGGCAATGGGCTCTCACTCCGGATCAACCCGTTGGCCAGGCTGATGGAAGCGTCATCGTTCGGCCCAAAGCGCAGATCAAACCGCGCGTCAAAGGCGGGCCGAGTCCGGACACTACGTACTATTACTGATCTGGCATTTTCCTTGTTCAGCGGTCGCGGTGTCGCTAGCTTCCGGCCCGTGGCCCGTTTCGGAATTCCTATCCCTCAGCGCAACGAAGCCCTGGTCCGCGCCCTGGCGGAAATGCCGGGCAATTACGATGAGGAATACCGCATCCTTCGACCGGATGGCGCCGTGCGCTGGATTCGTCACCGGGCTTTTCCCGTTCGCGACGCACAGGGGTGTGTTTACCGAGTAGCGGGCATTGCGGAAGACCTCACGCCACAGCGCGCAATGGAATTGCAATTGCGCCAGTCCCAGAAGATGGACTCGATCGGCCAACTGGCCGGAGGCGTGGCGCACGACTTCAACAATATTCTGACCATCATTCTGGGCCATGCCTCGCTTTTGAGGACCTGGCGCGAGCCGTCCGGGCGTGTTTAGACGCGAAGCTGGCCGTGGCGTGAACCGCCGAAATTGGAATGCAAATATGAAAACTCCTCTGCGCTCCGCGCCAGCCTCTCACTCGCTCTCCACGGGAAACCCGGACGCCACTGTCACCGATCCCGGACGCCGCGACTTTGTTCGCCGGCTGACGGCCAGTTTGTCTCTGCCCTTTGCCTGCGCAGAAAGCGCCGCGTCCGAGGCCGTGCCCAATTCTCCGGCCCGCCTCGCGGAGGCTGCCGCCGCAAACCAATCTTCAGCCACGGCTCACACACAATCCGATGTCGGTTCTCTTTGGCCGTTCATCCAAAGCCAGGCCGTGTCGGGAGAATTTCCGCTTTCGTGGCTGCGGACGGAATTCAAGAGCCTTCCGAGGTGGAAACGCAAAGCGCGCGGCAAGTTGCTGGAACTCCTCCATTACTCGCCCGCCAAGTGCGACCTGCGTGCGGAAGTCGTCGAGCGGGTCGATGCCGGGGAATACGTCCGCGAGAAGGTTTATTTCAACACCTCGCCGGACATTCGGGTGCCAGCGTTCGTTCTGGTGCCGAAGAATGCAAAACTTCCCGCGCCCGGCCTCGTGGCGCTGCACGATCACGGCGGGTTTTATTTCTGGGGCAAGGAGAAGATTGTCGAAATCGAGGGTGAGCATTCGGTGCTGACAAATTTCAAGAAGAGCTATTACGGCGGCAAAAGCATCGCCAGTGAGTTGGCGCGGCAAGGCTACGTCGTCATCGTCATCGACATGTTTTACTGGGGCGAGCGCCGGATGCTGCTCGATGATGATCCTGCCGACTGGCGCGAGCGACCGCGCGACATCAAACCGGAGCGCATCGCTGAATTCAATCGCCGCGCCGGCCAGAGCGAGCAACTCGTCGGGCGCACGATCTATTCGGCCGGTTTCACGTGGCCGGGCGTGATGTTTTGGGACGACGTGCGCACGGTCGATTACCTGCTGACGCGCCCCGAGGTGGACAAGAAGCGCATCGGCTGCGTCGGCTTGTCGGTCGGCGGATTGCGGTCGTGTCACCTGGCTGCGCTGGACGAACGCGTCAAAGCCGCGGTGGTCGTCGGCTGGATGGCGTCATTCCCGCGGCAGCTTCGCCGCCATATCCGGAACACCATCGGCCACACGAAAGTCGTGCCCGGCCTCTATCGGCACCTGGATTATCCCGACGTCGCTTCGCTGGCGATGCCGCGGGCCTTGTTGGTAATCAACGGGAGCAAGGACGGACTCTTTGATTTGGATGGCGTGCGCGCCAGCTTCGACAAACTGAGCGCATGTTACAAAAAGGCCGGCGTGCCGGAGAAATGCCGCACCCGCCTCTACGACACGCCTCACGAATTCAACGCGGAAATGCAGGCGGAGGCGTGGGAGTGGCTTCGGCGCTGGGTCTGACACTTTCCAGGTGCCGCGACCGCGGATCATTGAAGAACACACCGCGAATGCCTGGCCAACCTCCCTTTGCCTTGTTTCCTCCTGGTGAAATCGGAACCGCCGTTCCCAGGATGAAACTCCTGCCCGTTCCAAAAGCGGCCACGGAGGGCACTCCATAGTTTGCAGGAGTTCAGCCCGCCGCCGGCGCGGTCAGAGGCAGGCGAATCGTGAATTCCGTGAATTCGCCCAACTCGCTTCGCACAGAGATTTCTCCCTGGTGCTGATTGACGATCGTGTGGCTGATGCTGAGGCCAAGGCCCATGCCTTCCCCAACGGGCTTGGTCGTGAAGAACGGGTCGAAAACCCTGGACAAATTCTCTTTGGCAATTCCCGTTCCGTTATCCCGCACGGCGAACACGAAATGAGTTGCGTCCGGCTGCGCTCGAATTTGGATCTGACGCGGTTTGCTTTTGGACGGGTTGCCCGCGGTGGCTTGCAAGGCGTTTTGAATGAGATTGACCAGGAGTTGGACCAACTGGTTTTCATTGCCGTATAGACTGGCCTCAGCGCTGACGAATTCCTCGATTTGGACGTCCTCACGTATTTCGTGCGCCAACAGGCGCCGGGCCGTGCGAGCGATTTTTTGCGGATCGCACGCGGTTCGGGCGGTGTTGGCTCCGCCGTAAGCGAAGCCTTTCAGATCGGCAATAATGTCCCGGATGCGCTTCAAACCGCCCTCGATGTCGTTGATGGTGTCCTTGGCATCACCCGGCGCATCCGGTACGGAGGACTTGAGGAAATGGACGGCGGTGAGCATGAAGTTAATCGGATTGTTGATCTCGTGCATGATCCCGGCGGAGAGCGTGCCCAGAGCGGAGAGGCGCTCGGTCTGGATGAGCTGGGCTTCGGCCGCGCGCAATTGTTTGAGAGTCGATTCCAGGACCTGATTCTGGGCGTGCAATTCGCGTTCGAGTTGGGCGGTCAAGAGTAGATTGGCCAGCCGGGTCTTCAGTTCCACCATACTGAACGGCTTGACGAGAAAGTCATCTGCCCCGGCCTCCAACGCGTTCAGCTTGGTGCGGTCATCGGCCCGAGCCGTCAAAAGAACGATGCGCGACGGCTGGAGCGTCGGGGACGCCTTCAATTTCCGGCAGAGCGTGATGCCATCCATTTTCGGAAGCATCATGTCGGTCAGGATGAGCCGGGGCTGGTGGGATTGAGCCAGTTCATAGCCCGATTGGCCGTCCGAAGCGACGATGACGTTGTAGGTATCCTGGAGTTCGAGCGACAGGAAGCGCTGCATGGCGGGCTCGTCTTCCACCAGAAGCAGGGTGTGCTTATGGACATCCTTTCTTGGAGATGTGGCCTTCGGCAGAGTTGTGCTCGCCGGAGCAGAGAGGTCTTCCTGGTGTCGCTGAGCTTTGTGGAGCATCTCGGCCAGCCACGCGTCTTCGGAATCGCTGGTTGTGGAGGCCTCCGGCTTGTCCGCGCAGTGCGGGAGACGAACCGTAAAAGTTGATCCGACGCCCTTCTGGCTTTGAACGCTCACGGTGCCCTCGTGGAGCTGGACAAGCTCCCTGACCAGAGACAAACCAATCCCCGTCCCCTGGCGCGTTCGAGTGGACGACCCATCTTCCTGCCAGAATCGGCTGAAGACCTGATCCAGCTTGTCTTCGCCAATGCCGATGCCAGTGTCCTGGACATCCACCACCACACTTCCATTCTCTTGCCGCCCGGAAACGCGGACCATTCCGCCGGCAGGTGTAAACTTGATCGCGTTAAAGAGAAGATTGATGAACACCTTCTCCAGGCGGTCTTTGTCCGCGGACACGACGAGCGAGGATCGCTCATCAAGGAGCGTCTCAAGACGGAGACTCGCGCGTTCGGCTGCGCCCCGCATGGAATCCACCAGGCCTGGGAGCAGTTCTTTCAAATCAACTGGCTTGCGATGCAGCGCCAGTTTGGCGTCCTCCAGCTTCACCAGGTCCAGCAGGTCGTTAATGAGCACCAGGAGCCGGTTAGCGTTGCCGAACATGATGTCGAGGACTTCTCGAGTCTTGGGATTCGCGCTGAAATCCGGCGCGTTGCGCAGTTGATCCAACGGCGAGACGATCAGGGTGAGCGGCGTGCGCAGCTCGTGAGAGATATTGGCGAAAAACTGGCTTTTGGCGCGGTCCAGCTCCGCGAGCTTTTCGTAGGAGGTTTCGAGTTCCTTTTTCTTCTGATCCAGGTCGAATCGCAACCGGAACTCCCGAAAACGAAATCCCTCTGCCACGTAGCTGCTCGCCAAGCCGATCACCGGGAAGATGATCATGAAAAAAGAGTTCAGAATGGCCGTTCTCAGCCACGGGGCCGTAATTTCAGGTGGCGGGTGGGTCAACCAACTAGCGAGGCAACCTCCCGCATACATTAACCAGGTCATGCCGCAGGCGGCCGCGCATTCCTTGAAGGTCCAGGGCATCAAGAGACATGCGCCCATCACCACCAGGACATGACCGATGTAGTAGGGAGACTCGATTCCGTTGGCCACGCCGATCATCGCGGAAAGATGGGCGATGGGCAGTGTCATCCAGACAAAACCAAGCGCTTTGTGGTATTGGCGAGCGGTTGGCTGTCCAAGGACCCAGAGCAATGCCGCCAACAAAAGCTCCGCGACGACTCGGATGGCAATGAAGGTGGGGAAATCCTCCGGGTAAAGGAATCGGTCCAGGACCACGCCCGAAGGAATTGCCGCCAGAGCAATGATGCAAAGCGTTCGCGTCCGCCGCACCCAGAGGTCCGCCAAGTATGCAGCGTAGGTTTCCTGGAAGGAAACATCCGACTTTTCAGAGGAGCCAGTCATTTCAAGACAATTCCCGCTCCGGCATGGGAACTTCAGCGATTCTTTCTGATATTCAAAAAGATATTGACGCCCGTTCGGTCGGCGATCACCTCTCTTTCTCCTTCCGGCGTGGCTAAACTCTCCAGTTCCTTCTCCGTCCGATGAAAGACGTTCCATTCCAGCAAATACTCCATCAAATGCCGCTGAGGATTGCTCGGGTGGATGTTCGTGACACTCAAAAGCCCGCCCGGCACGAGCCATTCGTAAAAGAGGGCGATGAGCCGGCGGCAAACCGAGTCCGTGAAATAATCAAACAGCCCTGCGCAATAGACAAAATCATAGCGTTTGGCGGACGTCTCGCGCGCTCGCGCCAT
>JACPRI010000387.1 GCA_016190065.1 Verrucomicrobiota bacterium | reverse complement strand
CCTCTCTTCCCTGTGAGGGAGGGGAGGGCCGGGGAGAGGAGGGCCGTCTTCAGGAGCTTTCCCCTCTCCTCGATCCTCTCCCCACTCGTTCCTCGCGGGGAGAGGAAGAAGAGATGTGAAGGTATGGATTCATGGGTGAAGCGTGAACTAACGCCTGGACGATTGGTTGTGCCAGACAAGGCCAAAGAAGAAAGCGGACACGGTTACGATGAAAAGAAGGAGGAGCATAACTTGGGTTCAACAGTGGTTTACCGGGATCACAGTTCGGTCTGTCAAAGGCGAAGCATCACGGCATTTGCCGGCTTGTTTTCGCGGAGGACGATGCCGCTTGCAGATCTCCGCTTTGCCACCCGCCGCCGAGGGCTTTGATCAGTTGCACCGCCGCGATCAGGCGCTGGCCAGCCAGTTGGACGCTGGAGCGTTCGGTTTGCAGCGTGGCGCGATTGGCATCGACGACTTCCAGGTAACTCACAATCCCAGCCCGGTAACGCTCGCCGGCCAACTCAGCGGCCCGGCGCGCATTGGCCACCGCGCGATCCTGAGCGGCGGATTGAGTCGAAAGGTGGCGGATCGCGGCCAGGCTGTTCTCCACTTCACCAAATGCGACCAGCACGCGCTGGCGATAACCGGCGATCGCTTCTTCGTAGGCAGCCTGTGATCGTTTGTAGTTTGCGCGATGGCGGCCCCCGGCGAAGATGGGCAGCGACAGGCTCGGTCCTATGGACCAGACGCGGCTGTCCCAGTTGAACAGGTTGTCAATGTCACCGCTCACGTAGCCGCCGGAGCCGGTCAGGCGCAACACGGGAAAGAACGCCGCTTTGGCCACACCGATGCGCGCATTGGCGGCGGAAAGCTGGCGCTCCGCTTCGGCAACGTCCGGGCGGCGCTCCAGCAAATCTGACGGCAAACCGGCGGGAATGTCGGGCAACGGCGGGTTCCAGGAATGCGTCTCGGTCTTCGACCCTCCTGGCGAATCCACACCGCCTTTCCCCTCACCCTGCCCTCTCCCCACGGAGAGGCTATCCCCATTGCTGCGCCTGACATCGCCGATGCCGCCGGCTAAGGCCAGCGCCGCAAAGGATTCGCCCTCTCCCCGAGGGAGAGGGCCGGGGTGAGGGGGAACGCGGCGTGAGTTGAGGCGAAAGGCCGCGGGATTTTCACCGACGAGGATAGCCAGAGCATTTTCCAGTTCGGCACGACGCTTGGCGAGGGATGCGGCTTCGGCTTCGGTGGTGGCCAGCTCCGTTTCGGCGCGCGCGACGTCGAGCTCGTTCCCGATGCCGCCTTCGAAGCGGCTTCGCACCAGCCGGACTTGCTCGCGCCGCAGCTCCGCGGTGCTCGCAACGGTGGCGATCTCGGCGTCGAGTGCGCGCAGAGCGAAATAGTTTTGAGCCACGTCAGCTTGAAGTGTCAGCCATACATTGTAAAAAGCGGCCAGCGAAGCCTGGGCATCGGCCTTGGCGCTTTCGAATCCTCGGCGCACTCGGCCCCACAGGTCGATTTCGTAACTCAGATCGAGCGGAGCGCGGAAGGTGTTGGCCGTGATGTCGCCGAAGCTCGGCACCTGGTGCGGCGAAAAGCGCTCGCGGCGGACGCTGGGATCGACACTCAAACCGGGCAGCAATTCGCTGCGGGCGACACGGGCAGTGGCGCGAGCCTGGTCCACGCGGGCAATCGCGGCTTTGAGTTCTTGATTGGATTTGGTGGCGCGAAGTTCCAGGCCGTTGAGTGTTTCGTCGCTGAACATTTCCCACCACGCGCCCTTCGGCACGTGATCGAGCGGCTGGCCTTGTTTCCACTCGCCCAGCTCGGAGGCTTTGTAGGCTGTGGGGACAGCATTGGTCGGTCGTTGGTAATCCGGGCCGACGGTGAATGGGCCGGCGATAGCGGGGAGACTGGCGGAAAGGACGCCAAGGGCGCAAAGCGCAGCCTTCAGCGATTTAGACGAATGAGGGCGCTCCGCTCCCTCTCTTCCCTGCGAAGGGAGGAGAGGGGTGGGGAGAGGAGAGCGGTCTTTGAACCCTGGCGAGTGCGGCACTCCTGTGCCGCTTTCCGGGCGCGTCGTCCTGTGTAGGCGCCCGGAGAAAGCGCCTCCGATGCCTCGGGGGCGCACTCCAAAAGGCGCCGTCCATTGGTCCGCCGTCCACGAGAGAATCTGCACACGTTTCATGAGCTACCTTTCTGTGCGCCGTATCAGGCCTGGGCCGAAGCAACACTTTGGCCCGGATGTTGCGGTTGAAGCGTCGGGGATTCCGGCGTCGGCGCCGGTTTTTCCTTCCATCCCAACTTCATCAGCGCGACGTAGAACACGGGTGTCAAAAACAAACCAAATAGTGTCACGCCGATCATTCCGGAGAACACGGCCACCCCCATCGCGTGCCGCATTTCGGCGCCAGCGCCGTGCGAAGTCACGAGCGGAAAGACGCCGGCAACAAAAGCAATCGAAGTCATCAGGATCGGGCGCAAACGCAGACGGGAAGCTTCGATCGCCGCCTCGACCGGCGACATCCCTTCGTCCTGTTTCAATTTGGCGAACTCGACGATGAGGATCGCGTTCTTGCACGCCAGGCCGATCAACACGATGAAACCGATTTGCGTGAAGATGTTGTTATCGCCGCCCGTGAACCACACGCCGGCGATGGCGAAAAGCAGACACAACGGCACGACCAGAATGATGGCCAGCGGGAGCCGGAAACTTTCGTAGAGCGCCGCGAGCACCAGGAACACGAGCAAAATGCAAAGCGGATACACATAAACCGCCGTGTTACCCGCGAGAATTTTCTGGTATGTCAGGTCGGTCCATTCGAATTCCATCCCTTGCGGCAACGTCTCGCGAGCCAGCTTGGCGATGATCGCCTCAGCCTGGCCGGAGCTGAAACCGAGCGCAGGACCTCCGGAAATCTCGGCCGCAGGATAGCCATTGTAGCGCATGGCGCGGTCGGGACCGTAAGATTCCTTCACCTTGAGGAGCGCACCGAGTGGGACCATCTCCCCTCGGGCATTGCGCGTCTTGAGTCGCGTGATGCCTTCCGGTTTGTCGCGAAACGGAGCGTCGGCCTGCGCGACGACTTGGTACGTGCGGCCAAACAGGTTGAAGTCATTCACATAAAGCGAGCCGAGATAAATCTGCATCGTCTCGAAAAGATTTTGCAGCGGAACGCCCTGGGCCTTGGCTTTCACACGATCGATTTCGGCGTCGAGCTGCGGCACGTTCACCGTGAACGTGGAGAATACGCCGGCCAGCCCGTGTGTTTGATAGGCCTTGCCAATCAGCGCCTGGGTGTTCTGGAAAAGCGCGTCGTACCCGCTGTCCGCGCGGTCTTCGATATACATCTTGAACCCGCCAATCGTGCCGAGGCCGTTGACCGACGGCGGCGGCACGGTGAGCACGAACGCGTCCTGGATCGCGCCGAATTGTTGATTCAAAGCGCCGGCGATGGCCAGCCCCGACAGTTCCGGCGTCTTGCGGTTTTCAAAGGACTTCAAACCGAAAAACACAATTCCGGAGTTCGGACTGACCGCGAATCCATTGATGCTCAATCCGGGAAACGCGACCGCGTCCTGGACGCCGGGATGCTTCAGTCCGATCTCGGACATCCGGCGAATGACCGCGTCCGTGCGATCCAGCGAGGCGCCGTCGGGCAATTGCGCGAAAGCCACAAGGTATTGCTTGTCTTGCGTCGGCACAAAGCCGGTCGGGACTTTGATGAAGCTCCAGCCCGTGAGGAAAACCAGACCGGCATAAAGAATCAGCGCGAGGGCGCTCTTGCGGAGCACGCCGGCGACGCCGGCTGCATATTTGTCTCCAGTCCACGCGAACGCTCGGTTGAAGAGGGCGAAGAACCGGGCCAGAATCGTGCGGGAAAATCGCAGAGGGGCTTCGAGGAGTGAAAGCTCGCTGGCCAAAACTCGTGGTGGTTCGGGTTGCAGGAGGCGTTCCCCCTCACCCCGGCCCTCTCCCGCCGGGAGAGGGTGAATTGATCGCCGCGTCGGGGCTATTTCAGACGCATCGGATCCTTCGTGGACTGTCGTTGTGTCCTCCCTTCCCATGAACGGCGCCCTCTCCCGTCCTGCGGACACCCTCTCCCCCTCGGAGGGGGAGAGGGACGCGGTGAGGGGGAACGCAGCGCTCGACTTGCCGCGTGCATCCTTTCGGCGATGCGGCTTGAGCAACACCGCGCTCAGCGCTGGCGAGAGCGTCAGGGAGTTGAACGCGGAAATGACGGTCGAGATCGCGATAGTGATGGCGAACTGTTTGTAGAATTGGCCGGTCAAGCCGCTGATGAACGCTGTCGGGATAAACACCGCGCACAGCACCAGGGCAATGGCCACGATTGGCCCGGTGACTTCGTCCATCGCGCGGCGCGTCGCTTCGATGGGCGACAGCCCAAGCGCAATGTTCCGCTCTACGTTTTCCACGACGACGATGGCATCGTCCACGACGATACCGATGGCCAGCACGAGACCGAAAAGCGTGAGCGCATTGATGCTGAAGCCCAGTGCGTGCATGATGGCGAATGTGCCAACGAGGGACACCGGCACCGCGGCCAGCGGAATGATCGACGCGCGCCAGGTTTGCAGGAAGAGAATGACGACGAGCACGACGAGCAAGATGGCTTCCAACAGTGTCTTCACCACGGCCTTGATCGAGTGCCGTACGAAGACCGTCGGGTCATACACCACGGAATAATCCACTCCTTGAGGAAACTTTTTCTTCAATTCCTCCATCGTGCGGCGCACGTCCGTGGAGAGTTGAATGGCATTGGCGCCGGGGGATTGGAAGATCGGAATCGCCACCGCGGTTTTGTTGTTGAGCAGCGATCGCAACGAGTAACCCGAGGCGCCCAATTCGACTCGCGCCACGTCCTTGAGCCGCGTCTTCTCGCCGTGCGGCCCCGTCTTCACGATGACTTGGCCGAACTCTTCTGCGCTGACGAGCCGGCCCTTGGCGTTGATCTGGAGTTCCAGATTCACGGGACTGCTGACCGGCTGCTGGCCGATGGCGCCGGCGGCGACCTGGACGTTTTGCTCGCGGATAGCGTTGACGACGTCGCTGGCCGTGAGATTTCGCGCGGCGATTTTGTTCGGGTCGAGCCAGACGCGCATGGCGTAATCACCCGAGCCAAACACTTCCACGGCGCCGGCGCCGGGAATGCGCGCCAGAACGTCCTTCACCTGGAGCACAGCGTAATTGCGCAAATAAATCTCGTCGTAACGCCCATCCGGCGAGAACAAATGCACGACCATGGTGAGGTCGGGGGACTGTTTCGTCGTCATGACGCCCAGGCGCCGGACTTCTTCGGGCAGCTTGGGCAAAGCTTGGGAGACGCGGTTCTGGACCAGCACTTGCGCCTGGTCGATGTCCGTGCCGAGCTTGAAGGTCACGGTCAGAGCCAGGACGCCGTCGCTCGTGGCCTGCGAAGACATGTAAAGGGAGTTTTCGACGCCGTTGATGGCCTGTTCGAGGGGCGCGGCCACGGTGTCGGCGATGGTCTTCGGGTTGGCGCCGGGATATATCGCGCGGACGACGATGGTCGGCGGCACGACTTCCGGATATTCGCTGATGGGCAGCCGCCACATCGCGATCAACCCGATGACGAAGATGAGGATGGACAGCACGCCGGCGAAGATCGGGCGGCGGATGAAGAAGTGGGGGAATTTCATGGTGTGAGGTCCTGCATACACGCGAGATATTGGAGGCGGTGAATTCGATGGGACCTGGTGATTACCCTGAGTTGACCTGGTGAGTGAGGAAACCGCTTGGTTACCGAATAGCCAGTTTTGCTTTTGCGGGTTGATTTTCATCAGCGTCAGCGAGATCCTCCTGCGGCGCCACCGGTATTCCCGGTCGCACACGCTGAAGGCCATTCACGACGATTCGTTCGCCGGCTTGAAGGCCGTCCCGGATGACGCGCTTGCCCTCGATGGCCGGCCCAAGCTTTACCGAGCGGTATGCCACCGTGTTCGTTTCCGTAAGCGTCAGCACGAATTTCTGCGCCTGGTCCGTGCCGATGGCGCGCTCGTCCACCAGCAAAGCCGCATAACGCTCGCTCAGTGGCACGCGAAGGCGCGCGAAAAGTCCCGGCACGATGCGGCCATCCGGATTGGGAAAGACCGCGCGCAACAGGATGCTGCCCGTGCTGGCTTCGACGCGATTGTCAAACGACTCAATGTGGCCGCGGTGCGGGAAGCCTTCTTCGTCGGCGAGTTGAAGGTCCACGGGCACTTGGCCATCGCCATCGCTCCCGATCTTATGAGCGCGGACGAGCGCGTTGAATTTGAGCAGGGAATTCTCGTCCACGTCCGCGTAAACGTGAATTGGATCCACGGAAACGAGGGTCGTGAGCAAAGTCGCGTTGCCGGCGAGGCCGCTCACATAATTGCCAACGGTCACGCGCTCGCGGCTGACCCGGCCAGAGATGGGCGCGCGAATCACGGTGTGTTCCAGATCGAGCTTCGCGGAATTGCGGGCCGCTTCGGCTGCAAGCACCGCAGCCTTTGCTTCCTGAAAACGCGCTTGGCGCGCCTCGGCTTCCTCGGTGGAAATCGCTTTGCTGGCCAGCAATTGCGCCGTGCGATCCGCTTCTCGCCGGGCGTTTTCCAGGCGCACCGTCGCTTGCTGGTACTCCGCCTGACGCCGGTCGAATTCCGCCTGATACCAGCGAGAATCGATGCGAAAGAGCACGTCGCCATTTTCCACCAACTGGCCGGGCTGGAATTGGATCTCTTGAATGTGTCCCGAGACGCGCGGCCGGACTTCGACGAATTCCACGGCTTCGGTCCGGCCCGTGAATTCTTCCCATTCGACAATCTCTTGCTGTTCAACGGGCGCGACGGTGACGGCGGGCGGCATCGTCGGGGTTCGCGCGGCGCTCTCACGACTGCAACCGGTCGCAACTGTGAGCAGCGCGGCAACGATTGTCACGGCGAGGGCGAATTTGAACGAAACGATAAACTTTGTATTCACGGTAGTTTCTATGGCACTAGAATGGTAGTTGTCTGTTTAGTCAAATTGGGCGGCAAAAAAAATCAACGGCTTGTTCAGGCCGGCACACTGGCCGGGTCGTTCACGCCCAAAAGCTCGAACGTGCCCTGTATCGCTTGGTGAAAGAGTTCCAAGTCGTTCTGAATCCGCGCCTGAGTGAGCAGGCCCTGGTAATAAGCAAAGAGCATTTGCGCCTTGGCTGCGGGATCGGCCACGCGGATCAAGCCTTCGGAATGTGCATCCCGAATCGCCGACTCGAGGTATTTTTTCTTTTGATTCAGGATTTCATTGATCTTTTTCTGTAATTCGTCCTCGCGCGTGCTGATTTCAGCGCCGAGTGAAAACAATGGACAGCCCAGCACACACCCGCATTTCGCTTTGATCTCCGATTGAAATCGATAGCCGTACTCGCAATACTTCCGCAACCGTTCCAGAGGCGGGATGGTTGGAGAGAAGAGGGAATCGAGTTCGGCCCGGCGCCTCGTCCATTCTTCGTCGAGCGCCGCAACCGCGAGGTCGGCTTTTGAGTCGAAGAAGTAATAAAAGCTCCCTTTCTTCACGCCGGCTTTTTCGCAAATCTGGTCGATCGTCGTGCTGCCATAGGAGCCGGTCCAGATCAAATCCAGGACGGCATCCATCAGTCGTTCTCTGGCATCACTGACTCGGCCCATAACTAAAAGATTCGTTCGATTTCTCATCTCGGCTTTTTGCCGCGACAACGAGGAAAGTAATATAGTTTACCATATAGTCAACAAAATATTTCCGAATTCTTTCTTGCTCAATGCAGGGTTGCGAGGCGTAAGCACAGGTTCGTGGATGGCCATTTATTCGAATTTGAAACGGCGAACTGACAAGGAAACGAACATGATTCGGAGCGAAGCCTTCAGGCTGCTTCTGGCCCCGCTCTGGAGTTAAACGCTGAAGCGGCCTGAAGGCCGCGCTCCGAAGAAAGGCTTGAGCAGCGCAAGCTCATTTCCCTATTCTGGACGGGTATTTCCTTGGGACACTTTGGAACCGCTGATGGGATCCTCGATGAGAACCAAAACCGTTTCCTCCCGCAACGGCCTGCTCGCGGGCGGAAATTGGATCATTGACCAGGTCAAATTAATTGACGTTTATCCGCAGCCGGAGCAGCTCGCCAACATTCAGAGTCAGGCTCAAGGTACCGGCGGCGCGCCTTACAACGTGCTGATCGATCTGGCCCGCCTGGGCGCGGACTTTCCTCTCTTTGGCGCAGGTTTGGTCGGGGAGGACAGCCTGGGGGAACTCATCCTGCAGGATGGCCAGAAGCATAAGATCGACGCGCGTTTTCTTCGCAAAACCGCAGACGCGCCGACTTCCTACACGGATGTCATGACGGAAATCGGCCATGGACGCCGCACATTTTTTCATAACCGCGGCGCCAACGCGCTCTGGGCGGGTGAAGACCTGGATTTCCAAAAATGCAGAGCTCGCATTTTTCACCTCGGTTACCTGCTTTTGCTCGATGCTCTGGACCAGCCGGACAAGTCTTTCGGGACGAAGGCCGCCCGATTGCTGGCCAAAGCGCGGGATGCGGGAATCAAGACCAGCGTCGATGTCGTCAGCGAAAACAGCGATCGGTTCTCCAAAATCGTCACGCCATCGCTCAAACATGTGGATTTCTGCATCCTGAACGAGATCGAAGCGGGGAAAACGGCGGGATTCACGATTCGCCAGTCCAACGGCCAACTCGACACCGTCGCGCTTCGTCACACGGCGGGCGCGTTGCTTCAGCATGGCGTACGCGAGTTGGTGGTCATCCATTTCCCGGAAGGAGCCTTTGCTCGGACGCGAAAGGGGGAAGACTACTGGCAGTCCTCGCTGGTTCTGCCTCCCAAATACATCGCGGGGACGGCTGGGGCTGGCGATGCTTTTTGCGCGGGCGTACTCTTAGGACTTCACGAAGGCTGGGATTTAGGCCGATGCCTGCTGACTGGAGTCTGCGTCGCCACAGCTTCTCTTGCGGATCCCACCTGCACCAACGGAGTGAAATCGCTCAGCTCAGCCCTGGCGTTGGCGAAGAAATTCAGGCTGCGTTCGTCTTTGGAACCGAAGGAGTGACTCCAACGCGGAGTTGAAGGATGGCCCGACTCCACAGCCGTGGCTGCGCCCGGGAAAAGCGTTGAGCAATAGTTTCCTCCAAGCTCCGCAACTCCTGCACTACCGCGACGAAATGGCAGCTACGCCCGCTCCATGTATTTCCCGGTTCGAGTATCGACCTTCACCTTTTCGCCCGTTTTGATGAAGAGCGGCGCTTGGATCGAGATGCCGGTTTCGAGAATGACAGTTTTCTGCACGTTGTTCGCCGAGTCCCCGCGGATGCCTTCGGGCGCGTCGGTGACCGTTAAGACCACGCTTGGAGGCAATTCGACCTGCACGGCCTTGTCGTTGACAAAGGTGACCGTGACGTGAGCGTTCTCCACCAGGTAATTCATGGCCTCAGCCACAATTTCCGGGGCGAGGGTCACAGTCTCATAGGTCTCCGGGTCGGAAAACACATAGTCGTCGCCGTCTTTATAGCTGAACTCCATCTTTCGCGTGGTCAGGGGCACGACTTCAATTCGTTCGGTGGAGCTGAAGCGCACGTCCGCCGATTTGCCAGTTCGAATGCTTCGGATGCTGGCCTGGACGAAGGCGCGGAGGTTTCCGGGGGTTCGATGCTGGCTGTCGAGCACAACGGCGACGTCGCCATTGTAACTGATGGCCATTCCTTTTCGGAGATCGTTTGCGGTTGCCATAAAACTAACTACAGGTGCTTGAAATTTAGAACATCGATGCCCCTGCTTGAGCCGGATTAAGTACCGAGAACATCTTTACGAGACCAATCAAGCCAGAATCTGATGCCCTTATCCGCTCGTTGACCGGTAGCCGAACCGAGCGGAAGCGGGAAAATACCGCAGCAAATCATCAATGCAAGCCTTCTCTTGGACTTTTTGAGGGACCCACGGCACGGGCGCTTCGAGGCTGCTAAAGGATTGAATTCCATCCCGGTGCGCCTAAGCTGATTGCAACTTCTATGAAAACATCCAATCGCCCCGGCCTTTCCCGCCGCAGTTTCCTCGCTTCCAGCTCTGGCATCGGCGCCTCCTTGGGCGCACTTTTGAGCCTGAGCCGTCTGCCTGCACAAGCCGTCGAACCGTTCAAACGATCGGGACGGCCGCGGTTCCTGCTCAGTCTGGCGGCCTACTCGTTCCGAGACTCCTTCGTCGAGGGGAACAAAAAGCCGCCAACCGATCCCGCCAAACGGATCGACATGTTCCAATTCGTTGACTATTGCGCGGATCACGGATGCCACGGCGCGGAGGTGACAAGTTATTACTTCCCGAAGGACGCTACGACTGAATACCTCCTGAAATTGAGGCGGCATGCTTTCGTGCGCGGCATTGAGATCAGCGGCACAGCGGTCGGAAATACATTTACCGATCCCAAAGGCGAAAAGCGCGACGCCGAAATTGCTTCGGTCAAAAAATGGATCGACCGCGCACAGATTCTGGGCGCGCCGCATATCCGGGTCTTCGCCGGCAACGCTTCGCGCGGCGGCAAAGAGGAGGCCAAAAAACTCTGCATCGAAGCGCTCGAAGAATGCGGCGAACACGCCGCTCGCAAAGGAATCTTTCTGGGCATTGAAAACCACGGCGGCATTGTCGCTGAACCAGACGATCTCCTGGACATTATCCGGGCGATGAAGAATCCGTGGATTGGGGTGAACCTGGATACCGGAAACTTTCACACTGCCGACCCATATGGCGATATCGCCAAATGCGCTCCGTATGCCGTGAACGTGCAGTTCAAGGTGGAAGTGCGTCCGGCTGGCCAGGCGAAGCAGACTGCTGATCTGCCGCGCATCATGAAAATTCTGCGCGCTGCAAATTACCAGGGCTACCTGGCGCTGGAATACGAATCAGCCGATCCTTGGAATGAAGTCCCCGTCTGGCTGAAGCGGATGAAGGAATTGCTCTGATTTAATTTCCGTGAGCGCCAAGAGCCGAAAGGCAGTGGCGCGCCCGGCGCGACTCGAACGCGCGACCATCTGCTTAGAAGGCAGATGCTCTATCCAACTGAGCTACGGGCGCAACTGTTTAACCACAATGACTTACGATGCTGATAGAATTATTGGATTGACTTTTTGATACTGTTTTTTGATACTGGGCGCATGGAAGCCAATCCAGCGCCACCAGAGGAAAAACTTTGGTGCAAAACTCAGCACTCAAATCTGATCCGTTATGTTCCATCGGGAAAATATTACGCCCGCGTCCGGGTTAAGGGCAAGCTCATCGTCAAGTCGCTCAAGACGGCAAGGATCTCCGTTGCAAAGCTCCGACTG
>JACPRI010000391.1 GCA_016190065.1 Verrucomicrobiota bacterium | reverse complement strand
GAAAGAGGCTGAAAACCTCAACGCATGAAGTGTCGTTTGAAACCGTGAATTTCCGCTGCTTGCAGCCGTGGGCCACAAAGAAACCAGGCGCTCGCCGCCTAAAAAAACAAAAAAGAAAAACCAATGAAACCAACACCACTACTTCTGACCTGTTTAATCGGACTCGCTGTCCCCATGGCCGGCCTGGCTCAACCCACCATCACCACTCAACCCGAGAGCCAGTCGGTGAGCCTGGGCGCCGACGTGACGTTCTCGGTCAACGCCACCGGGAGCACGCCTCTGGCTTACCAGTGGCAGAAAAATTCCGCGGAGCTCGCCGGCAGTACCGAGACCACCTTGGTCTTGACCAACGTGCAGTCAGCTCACGCAGGCGACTACCGCGTTGTGGTCACCAACGATCAAGGCGCCGTCACCAGCGATGTGGCGCGCCTGACCGTCCTTGTGCCGCCCGTCATCACCATCGCTGGCCAGCCTAAAGACCAGGTCGTAGCAGGGGGGAACACCGCCAGCTTCAGCGTTTCAGCCAATGGAACCACCCCGCTGAGCTACCAGTGGCGTTTTGAAGGTGCTGACCTGCCAGGTGCCAGTAACCGCACCTTGAGCATAACTCGCACGCAACCAACGAATGCCGGAGCCTACACAGTGCTGGTAGCCAATCTCGCCGGCGGCGTCACCAGCCGGGTTGCCCAACTGTCTGTCGCCCAGGCAAGCGTCTATACCAACGCGCTAGGAGCGCGGCTTCCCTATCGCCTCTTCTCCCCACCCCGTTACGAACCAGCAAAGAAGTACCCCTTGGTCCTGTTCTGGCATGGTGGTGGCGAATTAGGCACGGACAATCTCTCTCAACTGAAGGACCTGGGCCAATTCGTGTTCCTGTCGGCCACCAATCAGGTCCAGTACCCCTGTTTCTACCTGGCACCGCAAATTCCAGTGCGACCTTCGAGTTCAAGTCTTTACACCTACTTTCTCGGTTTCCAGGACCTGGCGGCAGAGCTTCTCAGCCTGCTCCAAACCCAGTTCAACATTGACGCCGATCGACTGTATGTCACAGGTCTATCCCTCGGTGGAGTTAACTCGTGGGCCATGGTCGCCCGGTACCCGAACCTGTTCGCTGCCGCCGTCCCGATGTCTGGCGGATGGGGGTTTACGAACATTGCCGGCTTGTACCCCGGCATCCGGCTGCCCGTTTGGAACTTCCACGCCTCCAATGATCGCACCGTGGCGGTTTCGTTCTCCGATGACGCGGTCTATGCCTTGCGAAATGCGGGTGGAAACCCGATCTACACACGCTACCAGACAGGTGGGCACGGAATCTGGCCCCAGGCTTACAACACCCCGGGACTGGTGGATTGGATGATGGCCCAAGTGCGCGGGGCAGTTTCCACCAATGAGCCGCTTCTTTCCATCACCAATCCGACTCTGCTGGCCGTTCTGCTAACGGGTGCGACGAACCTCAATCTTGCCGGAGCCGCTGGCTTAGGGCGCGACGTGACCCAAGTCACATGGACGAATCTTGCCAATAATGCGAAGGGCGTCGCTTCAGGCACCAATCTCTGGAGTGCGACGGGCATCCCACTCCAAGCCGGCAGAACCAATATGATCGTCGTGGTCGGCACCACGACGAGTTGGGTCCCGGCCTATGGCGGCAACACGACTTTCAACGACGCGCTGACCGTCATCCAATCGCCACTCAGTGCCACACTGGTCTTGCAGGGGACGGACACGCTCCTGAACTGGACCGGCGGCGCCCCGCCCTACCGCGTGCAGCGGGCGACCGATCTGGCCGCCGGCGACTGGACCGACTTTCTCCCCAACGCCACGCCGCCGTTGACGCTGCCGCTCACGGGCCAGGCCGGGTTCTATCGCATCGTCGGACAATGAGCGAAGGGGCCAATGCAGGCGAAACACTCTCCAACGGCATGACGGGATGGTAATTCCGTCGGCAACCCGGCCTTTCGCAGAAGTCAAGAATACTCAACCATTATGAAACCAATTTGCATTCTCTCCATTCTCGCACTGACGTTCGTGCTTGCCGAAGCCACTCCGTGTGGGGCGCAGCAATACAATTTCACCACCTTTGCTGGCTCGCCGAGCGGCGCAGGTTTTTCGGATGGGACCGGCAGCGCTGCGCGGTTTCGCTGGCCTACTGGCATCGCGGCGGACAGCGCCGGGAACATTTTCGTGGCGGATACTTGGAATCACACGATCCGGAAGACCACACCCGGTGGAGTGGTGAGCACGGTGGCGGGTTTGGCGGGCGAACGCGGCAGCGCGGATGGGATGGGCCGCGCGGCGCGGTTTGACGCTCCTCATGGAGTGGCGGTGGATAGTGCGGGCTACGTTTATGTGGCGGATTTTTATGACTCCACGATCCGGAAGATCACGCCCGATGGAGTCGTAAGCACGCTGGCTGGTCTGGCGTACAAGCGTGGCAACGCGGATGGGACGGGTGCCAACGCGCGGTTTGCTTTTCCCTTTGGACTGGCTCTGGACAGCGCGGGCAACGTTTATGTGGCGGACTCCGACAACGCCACGATCCGGAAGATCACCCCGGATGGGGTGGTGAGCACACTGGCAGGCTTGGCAGGCGGCTATGGACGCGCGGACGGGACGGGGAGCGTCGCGCGGTTTAATTCTCCTGCCGGCGTGGCTCTGGACAGCGCCGGCAACGTTTATGTGGCGGACTCCGGCAACAACACGATCCGGAAAATCACGCCGGGTGGGGCCGTGACCACTCTGGCCGGTCTGGCGGGCAATAAAGGGAGCGTCGATGGAATGGCCAATGACGCGCGGTTTGCTGAGCCACGCGGCATAACCGTAGATGGTGCCGGCAATATATATGTGGCGGATAGATACCCTACGATCCGGAAGATCACGCCAGCCGGAGTGATGAGCACCTTGGCGGGTCTGGTGGGCCACTGGGGAAGCGCCGATGGAACGGGCAGTGTCGCACGGTTTAGTGCGCCCGCTGGCTTGGCGGTGGACGCCGCAGGCAACGTCTATGTGGCGGATGGTGGAGACTCCACGATCCGAAAAATCACGCCGGTTGGGGTTGTCAGTACGCTCGCAGGTCTGGCGGGCGGCTATCCTGGGGACACCGACGGGATCGGGAGCGCCGCGCGGTTTGCGCTTCCCACTGGCGTGGCTGTGGACAGCGCTGGGAACGTTTATGTGGGGGATAGCGAGAACCACGCGATCAGGAAGATCACGCCCGGTGGGGTGGTGAGCACACTGGCAGGTCTGGCGGGCTTCGCTGGGAGCGCCGATGGGACGGGTGCCAACGCGCGCTTTGCTTCGCCCTTGGGCGTGGCGGTGGATAACGCCGGCAATGTTTATGTAGCAGATTCGGGTAACTCCACGATCCGGAAGATCACGCCCGGTGGGGTGGTGAGCACGCTGGCGGGTCTGGCAGGCACCGGAGGGAGCGCCGATGGGACGGGCAGTGCCGCGCGATTTGCTGGGCCCCGTGGCGTCACGGTGGACAGCTCGGGCAACGTTTATGTAGCGGATACTTACAACCAGACGATCCGGAAGATCACGTCCGGTGGGATCGTGAGCACGCTGGCGGGTTTGCCGGGCCATCCCGGCAGCGCTGATGGGACGGGGAGTGCCGCACGGTTTGGTTGGCCCTTTGGCGTCGCAGTGGACAAGGAGGGGAATGTTTATGTGGCAGATACCGAGAACAACATGATCCGGAAGGTCACGCCAAGTGGGCTGGTGAGCACGCTAGCGGGGCAGGCGGGCAGCTCAGACAGCGACGATGGGATGGGCAGCGACGCACGGTTTGGATGGCCCACGGGCGTGGCGGTGGACAGCGCGGGCAACGTCTATGTGGCGGAAGGGCGGAGCCTTGCTTTTGAGCAAGGTTTGGGGCACGCCACGATTCGGAAGATCACGCCGGCTGGGGTGGTGAGCACGCTGGCGGGTCTGGCGTGGAACTATGGTAGCGACGATGGGACGGGCAGCACGGCTCGCTTTACTGATCCCACGGGCGTGGCGGTGGACAGCGCCGGCAACATTTATGTGACAGATACCGCCCAGGGCACTGTTCGATTGGGAAAAGCCGTGCTCGTCACCCAGCCTCTGGTCATCGCGAACTCCTTGTTCCGACTGGCCGACGGGCAATTTCAATTCGAAGTCACGGCGGCAACCAATCAACTGGTCCTCATCCAGGCCGCTTCCAAGTTGCCCACGACCAACTGGAATACCATCCAAATTGTTACCCTCTGGAACGGACGGTCAACCATCATCGACCCCGGCGCGGCTGATTTTCCGCTCCGTTTCTACCGCGTCCTCTCTCCGGTGCCGTAAACAAGACCACCCATGACAATGAACCCAATGCTCGTAATCGCCCTCATCGCAATGGCGGCTGCAAATGCCATTGCGCAGCCAGCCATCACCAGGCAACCGGCGGATCAGTCAGTTAGCTTGGGCGCGAATGTCACGTTTCAAATCACGGCCACTGGAGCGGCGCCGCTGAACTACCAGTGGCATTTCAATGAGACCGAGATGAGCGGGGCGACCAATCGTTCTCTCATCCTGACCAACGTCCAACTGCCCAACGCGGGCGGCTACAGAGTCGTGGTGACGAACGTGGCGGGCTCGCGCACCAGCGGGGTGGCGAAGCTCGTGGTGGATCCCACGTTCACCAAGATCACCACGGGCGACATTGTCACCGGCCTCGCCACCTCCTGGGGCGCAGCTTGGGGCGACTTTGATAACGACGGGTTCATTGATCTCGTGGTCGGCAACGTCGGCACTGATTTCCTCTACCGAAACAATCGCGACGGAACTTTCACCTCGATCACGTCAAGCGTGGTCGTGGTGAACGATTCGGACGGCAGTGCTGGTGTGGCGTGGGCAGATTACGATAATGACGGAAATCTCGATCTCGTCATCGGAGATCGCGTCGGCAAAAACAAGCTCTTCCACAACAATGGCGACGGCACGTTTAGGAAGACGGTGGGCAACGCCGTCGTTGCGGACGGTCAGGCCAACAGCGCGAACTGGGGCGACTACAACAACGACGGCCATGTGGATCTGATGATCGCCAGCCCCTTTGGTCCGCCTAATCGCCTCTATCGGAACAACGGCGATGGCTCCTTCACCAAAATGACGAGCGCGACGGTGGGCAACATTGCCTCAGACGGCGGGAGCGGAGTCGCGGGCATCTGGAGCGATTACGATAATGACGGCGACCTGGACATGTTCGTCACCCACTACGACGCGAAGAATTTCTTCTATCGCAACAACGGCAACGGCACGTTCACGAAGCTTTTCCGAGCGGACACGAGCGACTTGGATGCTCCGTCCTCCGTGTCCGGTGGTGCCACTTGGGGCGACTACGACAATGATGGCGATCTGGACCTCTTCGTCATGCGCGGACTCTCGCTCGCCCTCACCGACGACGCGCTCTACCGCAACAATGGCGATGGCACCTTCACGACAATGACGCCCGAACTCGTCGGCCCGCTGGTCAACGACCATCAGCACGGCCAGAGTTGCGCCTGGGCGGATTACGACAATGACGGCTGGCTCGATCTGTTTGTGACGGCATCGGGTCTCGCATTTAGCGGCGAGCCGGGGCGAAACAGCCTCCTCTACCACAACAAAGGCGATGGCAGCTTCACGCGGATCACCACCGGAAGTCCGATCAACGACGTGAACTGGTCCGAGGGCGGCATTTGGGGCGATTACGACAACGATGGATTTATGGACCTTTTCGTGGCGAACGGGGGCCTTGCGGGCGTGCCGGGCGGGGGCTTTGCGGGCAAGCAGGCCGACTCACTTTTTCGGAACAACGGGAACACCAACGCGTGGCTTAAGCTGAAACTCATCGGCACCGTCTCCAACCGTGCCGCCATCGGCGCGAAAGTTCGGGTCAAGGCAACCATCGGTGGAAAGACTTTCTGGCAGATGCGGGAGATTTCCGGCGGCGACGGTTTCCTATCTCAGAACGACCTCCGTCCCAACTTCGGCCTCCGCGACGCACGTGTGGCCGAAATCGTCCGCATCGAATGGCCCTCTGGCATCGTGCAGGAGTTGCACGGTGTCGCGTCCAAGCAAATCCTGACGGTCAGGGAGCCGGCGCGACTTTTGGTTTTAGGGCCCGGTGGGTTTCGTATCCAGTCCTGGAAAGGGATGGCTTTCGAGGTGCAGGCATCTACCGACTTGGAGCAATGGTCGCCAGTGACTACCGTGACCAATCTCACCGGCACCCTGGAGTTCACGGACCCCGACGCGGCGAACGATTTGCGGCGTTTCTACCGAGCGGTGCTGCGGTAACCGGCGAGTCAGATCAGCGCGTCGTGCCAAGGTGGATTCAAGAAAGGAGCGCGGATGCCCACATCCGCGAGTTG
>JACPRI010000390.1 GCA_016190065.1 Verrucomicrobiota bacterium | reverse complement strand
GGCTATCGCGTGAATCAGGAAATCCTTGAACGGCGCGGTTCCGGTTACGTCGGCCGGCATGGGCCGGACTTCATGCTTTCGGGTGATCCGTGGGCGCGTGGCATGGAGCTCAGTTATGGGCCGGACGGCGGCGTGTTCCTGCTCGATTGGAGCGACACCGGCGAATGCCACGAAAGCACCGGCGTCCATCGCCAGAGCGGGCGCATCTACAAGATCACGTACGGCGAACCAAAGCGCGTTTCGGTCGGAGACCTCTCAAAGTCCGGCGCGAACGAGCTGGTCAAACTGCACACGCACCCGAACGAATGGTTTTCCCGCCAAGCCCGCATCGAACTCGCCTCGCGCGCTGCGGCCGGCCTCAACCTTGACGCCACGAGGAAGGACCTGCGTGAACTGTTCGCGAAACAAAACGACCTGACTGTGAAACTTCGCGCGCTTTGGTCTCTGGCCGTGATCAGCGCTGAGGATGTTGAATGGCCCTTCTTTCTCGAACGCCAGCTTCGCCACGCGAATGAACACATACGGGCCTGGACGGTTCGACTGCGGACGGACACGTGGCCCTTGGACACCGTCCTTAGCCAGCGACCCACAAGCGGGCTCTCGGTGGCGAACGTGCGCTTCCCCCTCACCCCTGCCCTCTCCCTCGGGGCGAGGGAGACTGAGCCGGCGCCCCCTCGCAAACCTGTGGCGTCTCGATCCTATCCAGCGCGGGATGCCGCTTCCCCTCTCCCTGAGGGAGAGGGCCAGGGTGAGGGGAAACGACGCGACGGCACAAAGGAAACCCGAGGAACCGGTGTTGAGGTCCGGGTCAGCAGAGAACTGCTTGCAACATTTTCACGCATGGCTCGCGAAGATGCCTCCGCTCTCGTTCGCCTTGCACTCGCTTCGGCGCTCCAGCGCTTGCCTTTGACGCAGCGTACGGAGTTGGCCACCGCGCTCGCCGCGCGAAAGGAAGACGCGGACGATCACAACTTGCCCCTTCTGATTTGGTATAGCCTGATTCCCGTGGCCGACTCGGCTCCCGGCATGCTCACAACCGTGGCCGCAAAATGTGAACTTCCGCTCACACGCAAGTTCATCGCTCGCCGGCTCGCTGAAGACATCGAGAAAAACCCGGCGCCATTGAACAAATTACTGCAGCTTACCGCAGCGAAGCCCGAAGCTTTTCAAACCGACATCGTCAACGGCGTGGGTGATGCCCTCACCGGCTGGCACAGAGCGACAAAGCCCGCCGCCTGGGATGCGCTCGCGAAGAAGCTGACTGACTCAACAACCACCGCGCTCCGCCAGCGCGTGCGCGAACTCAGCGTGGTCTTCGGTGATGGCCGCGCGCTCGACGAGGTGAAGCGGGTCGCTCTCAACGACAACGCCGACATGCTGGCGCGCAAAGCCGCGCTTCAGACTCTCATCAACAATCGTGCGCCCGACATTCGCCAGATTTGCGAGCGATTGATCGACGTGCGCTTCTTGAATCCCATTGCCGCGCGAGGATTGGCCGCCTTTGATGATCCAGCCGCCGGCGCCCGGCTGGTCCGGGCTTACCGGCAGTTCCATCCGTCCGAGCGCCCGCAACTCATGGCCACGCTCGTTTCGCGCACCAGTTTCGCGTTGGCGCTGCTCAACGCTGTTGCGGAAGGAAGGATTCCGCGCACCGACCTCTCGCCTTTTCATGTCCGGCAGATTCGCAGCTTGAAGGACGCGGCGTTGAACGAGCGGGTCGCTCAGGTTTGGGGCGAGCTGCGCGACGCCGCCCCGGACAAGCAACGCTTGATCGCGGATTGGAAAACCCGGCTCACCCCAGCGAGGCTCGCGCAAGCGGACAAAGGCGCGGGTCGGGTCGTCTTCAACACCGTTTGCGCGTCGTGCCACACGCTTTACGGCGACGGGGGCAAGACCGGACCGGACCTCACCGGAGGAGGCCGCGACAACCTCGATTACCTGCTTGAAAACATCCTCGACCCCAGCGCCGTCGTGACCGCCGACTTTCACATGACGGTCGTGAGCCTGAAGGACGGCCGCGTGTTCAATGGACTTGTGGCCGCGAAAACCGAGCGAACCCTGACGCTCCAGACAGCGACGGAAACGCTCACGGTCGAACGCGGGGATATCCAAAGCGCCGAAGCATCTTCGCTTTCACTGATGCCGGAAGGTTTGATCGAGGCCTTGACGCCCGATCAAGCCCGCGACCTGATCGCCTATCTGATGCACAAAACCCAGGTGCCATTGCCGAGCGAGACGCAGCGTTAACTTTTCCCTTGGGATGGGGAGCGCACGCGCCTCGCCTGCCGTGATCGGCGCCCTCGCCGATCACCGTGGCGCGGTCGAGGTATTCACAACTTCTCGACTTTGGACAAGCCGGTGGCCTTGCACATGCACGAACGCGTCTCCACGCAGGCTATACTACGCGTGCTGGCGCGCGAGGACGTGCAGCGCGACTTGTTTGCCGATCCGCAGCTCGATTACGCCAAGGCGGTGCAGTTCTACCAGGTGGACGTGGACTGGGCGAACCGCATGATCTTGGCGACTCTCTTCAGGTGATGGCCAGCCTTGCCCGGCGCGAAGACCTCGCGGGCCGCGTGCAGATGATTTACCTCGATTCCGAAGTTGGAATCGAGCGCGTTTGTCGGGCAAGACTTGTGGTGCGATGACGAAAACATGATCCGTCGTCGGCTCACGCCGGATGAACTAGACTCACTGGAAGGCACAGCCGAGAAGGTGAAAGTTTTCCGCCACAAGCTGGCTGAGGGTGCAGGAGCTTCGGGCAACATTGAGCCATTCGTATGGCATAGCCGAGAATTTAGGCCGAAGGAAGGTAAGCATTTTTCAACAAGACCGGACGGCATGGCCCGTCTTTCGCGCGCGGAGCGATTGATTGGCTTTGGTAAGTCACTTCCCTTCGTCAATTTTCTAGCGGACCACTCTGTCACACCCGTTACAACCACTTGGCCCGACACGGTGGTCAGCGGTTTTTCAGACCCGCAACTCTACGTCGTTCAAACCGCCACGAAGGTCATTGAGCGCTGCCTACTGATGATGACCGACCCAGGCGATCTGGTTTTACATCCGACGTGCGGCAGCGGCACGACAGCATACGTGGCTGAGCAATGGGGGCGGCGCTGGATCACCTGCGATACCAGCCGTGTGGCGCTGGCACTTGCCCGCCAGCGGCTCATGACCGCCCGCTTCACATATTATCAGTTGCGCGAGCTGAGCGCAGAGGATTTGAACCGTAATAAGGACGGCACATGGATCGCAGAACTCGGTGGCGAAGGCAAACCAACCGGCAAGAGGCTGACCTTTCAGTGCAAAACCGTTCCGCACATCTTCTCAAGGAGCTTGCCGGCAAGTTTCTGGCGCAATTCCGTTCCGCAAATCGCAAGGGCTATGATGACGTGGTCTTCGCGGCGTTTGGTTTCGACGCCACCGCTCAGGACGCCATTGAAGGAGGCAGCCATCCGAAGTTGCGATTGCACATGGCGCTCATTCGCCCGGACGATGCGCCCAAGCGTAGGAAGAAGGCTTAGATCGAGATTGCGCGCTTTTCATCCGGAGAGCAAAGATACTGCCGATGTCGAAAAGTGATTTCCTGATCCCGGGCTATCAATTACCGGGCACGCTCGTTCAGAACCTGGCAGACCAGAATCCCTGGTGGGAAGGGCGTCCTTTGCCAAGCGTCCCCTCATACCGACGCTGGCCTTTCAACAAGCTGCTGGCCCGTCTGCAAAGGCCATTGGCGCCGATTCTGGTGGTTCGCGGCCCGCGTCAAGTGGGCAAGACCACCTTGCAGTTGCAATTGTTGGAACAGCTTCTAAGTGAGGGAGTGAATCCCAAGCGTATCCTGCGTGTTCAGTTCGATGACTTGCCCACACTCCGTCATGCCGATGTCCAAGGAGAGCCCATTCTCCGCATTGCCGAATGGTTTCAGACCGTAGTCCTCGGCGATACCTTCAACGGCGCGGCACAGAAGAATCAACCCGTCTTCCTCTTTCTTGACGAAGTTCAGAATCTTTCCTCCTGGGCTACGCAGTTGAAGTTCCTCGTGGACACTCATCCCGGAGGCCTGCGCGTGCTGGTCACCGGCAGTTCTGCGCTGCGGATTAAATTGGGCGACGATAGCTTGGCCGGAAGGCTTCAAGGCTTCGAAGTTGGGCCACTTCGGCTGGCAGAAATTGCCCAACTGCGCGGCCTTGGGCGACTCACGCCCGTCCAAGACGAGAACAGTTGGGACCAGTGGACCCAACCGGACTTCTGGCATCAGGTTCGTTCGACTGGTGTTCAGCAGGCGCTCGTCCGGGACGCTGCGTATTCCGCCTTCTCCGAACGCGGTGCTTATCCTTTTTGTCACGTTCACGCGGACCTCGCATGGGCGGAAGTCTCGGATCAACTCAAGCAAACCGTGATCAACCGCGTCATTCAGTTTGATCTCCGGCTGGGCGAGAAGGGCCGCAAACGTGACCGCCACCTTCTTGAGGAAGTCTTCCGACTGGCCTGCCGTTACGTCGGCCAATCGCCCAATCCAGCCACGCTGGCTCGCGAAGCTGAGTTCAGTCTCAAGATCAAAACAGGTCCCCAGCGCATCCGCCATTACCTGGACTTCCTCGACGCCGCACTTTTAATCCGGGCGATCCAGCCTTTGGAAGCGCGCATCCGCAAACGGCAGGGGTATTCCAAGCTTTGCCTGTGTGACCACGCGCTGCGAGCAGCCTGGCTCCAGGAGATCATCCCTCTCGCGCCCGACGCCCTGGAGCAAAGTCCGCACCTTTATGATCTCGCCGGTCACATCGCGGAAAGCTGTGCGGGCTACTACTTGGCTTCACTCAGCGGGCTGGACCTGGCTCACTGGCCGGAGCGAACAGGTGAACCGGAGGTGGATTTCATTATGATCATCGGCGACAAACGGATTCCCGTCGAAATCAAATACCGACGCGTCGTTGATCCACTGCGCGACACGCTCGGGCTCCGCGTTTTCATTGAAAAAGCAGTGAACAACGCCCCGTTTGGATTGCTCATCACTCGTGACGACGCAACCACGGTTCCCGATCCTCGCATCATTTGTGTCCCTCTCAGATCGCTCTTGCTCGTGCGTTGATTCGAGGCGTGCTGCAACGGGTGATTGACCGTATCCAGGTCGCCACAACACCTGCAAGTGAAGTGGCAGGACAGAGCAACAGAACCCGGATCAAACTGTGAGGATCCGATTCCTTGCCGCGATTTTCCAGCGCTCCACGGCTTGACCCTCTTTGATCACGACCGCTTCGGCGTGCAGGGCCACCGTGGGGCAAATGTGGCGAGGAATTCCGTAGAGACAATCGCCAACCGCGAACTTCCCGGCGTCGGGCGTTTCCAGCACGAGATGCTCCTCGCTGTGAACGACCGCGGTGGCCTCGGGCAATTCAAAGAATTGAACGCGCGGGTGAGGATTTTCCGAAGCGATGGCTTTGTGGCCCAGGTCGAGACAAAGGCGATTCGTTCCCGGTTTGCTGATGACTCGCGTCAGAACCAACGCGGCCGGCAGAAAGTCCAGATCCGGAAGTTTGTTCAAATAGCTCATATCCCAGAAAATGCACGTCCCCGGACTGCACTCGACGTCGGGCCGCCGGGCGTGGATCGGGAATGTGGGTGTGCCTCCCGCCACGACTCTCGGCACGGGCAGGCCGAGTTGCTCCAACTCGCGCCGCAGGACATTGGCCGGCTCGAAGGCCGCTTCGCAAACGGCAGTGCGTTCTTTCAGATCGTTGTTCTGAATGTGGCCGTCATACACGTGCAAGCCCGCAGCTTTCAAACCTGTGGAACCGGCCATCAGCCGGTAGAGCTCGACCGCTTTCGGCCCGGCGGCGACGCCGGTTCGGTGCATGCCGCAGTCGATGTCCAGAAGCGCGTCCAACGAAAGGCCGGCATCAGAACACGCCTGGGAGAGGGCTCGGATCACGTCTGCGTCATCCACGACCGCAGAGAACTTTGTCTTCGGAAACAATTTCGCGAGCCGGACAATTCGTTGCGCGTTGGGCCCGACGGGCTGAAACGCGAGCATCGCCTCTGGCGCGTCGCACCCGGCCACCATTTCCAATTCGGCAATGGTAGCGCATTTGAACTTCATGATCCCCGCCGCGCGCTGCATGCGGATAATCTCCGCCAGTTTGTGTGTCTTCACATGCGGACGCAACCGCTCGACGCCGCCCGCCACGCCGATCATGCGGCGAATGTTCTCTGTGATGCGGTCAAGATAGACGAGCAGGGCAGGGGAGGGAAGGTCGGGAGCGTTGGCGACGACGTGCCAGGGGCGGTTGTGCGGCGTCATGAGCAAAGCGCAAAACGTGAGACGTAATCTGTGATGCGTGATGCGTGGCACATGACACGTAACACGGAATTGTCAGTCAATCTCGAAGATGACTTCGATTTCCACCGCAATGTTTCCGGGCAGGGAACCCATGCCGACCGCACTGCGCGCACCGACGCCGTTATCGGCTCCGAACACTTCGGCGAAGAGCTCGCTGCAACCGTTGACCACGGCGGGATGCTCCTGAAAATCGGCGGTCGAATTAACCATGCCGAGGATCTTGATGACACGCTTGACGCGGTTCAAGCTGCCGAGGTATTCACGCACGGTCGCCAAAATCGCAAGGCCCGTCTGGCGGGCCGCGAGCTTGCCGCCCTGGAGATCGAGATCCTGGCCAATACGACCTTTGATCAAAGACTTGTCCGGCCTGAGCGGCCCGTGGCCGGAGACGTAAGCCAGGTTTCCCACGAGGACCACCGGTTTGTACACACCCGCGGGTTTGGGCGCGGGCGGCAGTTCAAGTTTGAGTTCGGTGACGCGCGCTTCGGCATTCATAGCGGCTAGCTTTCGACACTTGCCGCGCACAAGGCAAGCGTTTTTCGCCGACGTTTCGACGTTCCAAGCGTATCGATGCAAGTCAACCGCGAATGGTCGCTAGGAACGCGAATAGAACCAAGACTCTGCTGGGGTGTGCGAGGTCCCTCGCGCTTTCATTGGCGTTAATGCGCGTGCATTCGGGGTTTCGCGTTTCGCACCGCAGTCTGGGATTCGATTCAATCTCAGGCGCGCCAGGCGAAATACAGTCCTGCATAGACTTTGGGGTCGATGAGCGCCCCTTCCTTGGTTTTCCGAGCCAGCCAATCGTGAACATCTGCGAGCGGGATTTCGTGAACTTCAATGTCCTCGTGCTCGTCGCCGCCCCCGGCCGCGACTCGGCGCACGTCGAGGGCGCGAAACAAGGCCACGACTTCGGAGGACAAACCCGCGGATGGCGGGCCAGTGACGAGGTGCACAAACGCGCGGGCTTCATAGCCGGTTTCCTCCACCAACTCGCGCTGGGCCGCGGTGGCGATCGCCTCGGTTTCTTGACCGATAATGTCGCCGGCCAGTCCGGCGGGCAGTTCGATCACCGGTTTGCCCAGCGGCAGGCGAAATTGTTCGATCAAAATCAAT
Source organism: Verrucomicrobiota bacterium (assembly GCA_016190065.1). Classification (GTDB taxonomy): domain Bacteria; phylum Verrucomicrobiota; class Verrucomicrobiia; order Limisphaerales; family SIBE01; genus VHCZ01. Next base: position 4,378 of record JACPRI010000390.1, on the reverse strand, counting down.
TTGTCCTCCGCGGTAACGGCCAAGATCATGACCGCGCCGCTGGCCTTGGTGCGCTCCAGGTATTCCCAGCGGCCGGAGCGGACCAGGCGCAAATGTTTTCCTTCGAATAAAGTAACGCGATCGGCGCTTGAGTTTTCCATAGCTTCTTTGGCTCGATGATTCAGTCTGCATGGGGAGCGCGCGCCTCGCCGAACAAATCGACTGTCGCGGTGACACTATCGCTTGGCTACTCTGTTCCAAGACGGTTCCGACCGGCGAGGCGCCAGTCGGGACACGCGAGGGGCGCGTGTGCTCCCCGGATTGCTCTGCACGATCGTCACTCCGGCCTGTTTCATTTCCTCAACCGCACGGGCGACATCTCTTGGTTTGACATTCACGCCGCGGCTTGCGTCCTCGCTCAAAAAAGTCTTGAAACCGAGCTCTTGCGCGTCAGGGCCGTGAACTTGACGCAGTAATCTGTCGCGAGACCCGCCGCGTAAACTTCGCGCGCGCCTTTTTGCTTCAAATACTCGCCGAGACCCGGGGCCTTACGATGGCCGTTGTCGAAAAAGCCGCTGCAACTGTCGATCCGAGGATCCGTGCCCTTGACGAATATCTTGTGTACTCGGCTGACATTCAAATGTGGGACGAACTCCGTGCCCGGTGTGTTCTGAACGCAGTGGACCGGCCATAGGATTTGCTGGAGACCGTGCCGATCGACAGCGCCAGCCTGCCAGTGACTGTTTCGCAGTCAGTGCCTGCCGTCATTCCTTCTTTTCGCCATCGGACTTTTTCGCTTTCTTCTCGGCGGGCTTTCCTGGGGGCTTTTCCACGAGACGCAACGTGACAGCTTCTTCTTCTCCGGCGGCGTTCTTGATCACCTGGCCGGCGATGTCTTTGCCGATCACGGCATCGCTCAAGGTGGCAGGCTTGTCCGCCTTGTAGGTTCGCGTGTGGGAAGTGATGTGGATGATCCGCGTTTTCTCCTTCCCTTCCACCGTGATGGTCATGGCCGTACGGTCCATCGCGCTTAACTTGCCTCGGAAAGACTCGCGTTTGGATTTCTTCGGCTTCGCTGGCGCTTCCGAAGCCGGCTTTTTGGCGCTGGCCTCTGCGCCTCTCAAGGCCGTCCCGGTGGCCGTTCCGAGCAACCCGATAGCGAGAAGGCAACTGATTCCTTTATTCATGGAATTGTCCTTTCTGTGGGATCTGCACAAAGCCAAAGCTAGCAAACCGGCTTGGCCCTGCAAGACGCCGTTGTTTTTCGGCGCGGCGGCCTTTAGGCTCCTCGAGCCATGCATTTCCTTGCGCGCATAGCTTCACTGGTGGCCTCGGCCAAATCGCTTCAGGCGGGGTTCCGAAAGGCCCAGGCGATGGCGGCGCGGGTGAAGAAGACCGTGCAGACTTACGAGACGGCGAGCTTCCAGGAAAGCCTGCGCAAGGCCGAACAGGGGAACGCTTCCGCTCAATACGATATGGGCGAGGATTATTACTTCGGACGCACCGCGCCGCGGGATTACGCGGAAGCGTTGAAGTGGTTTCTCAAAGCGGCGGAGCAAGGTCACGTGCAGGCGCAAGCAAACGTCGGCATGCTCTACGCGCTGGGCCGCGGCGTGCAGCAAGATTATGTCGAGGCGTTCAAGTGGGTCAGTCTGGCGGCGGCGAAAGGCAACCAAGGCGCGGTGAAAACACAGCAGGCGCTTCTCGGAAAAATGCCGCCGGAGCAACGCGCGGCGGCCCAGCGCCAGGCCGCGGAGTTTCTTGGAAGTCGCCCGTTCCCGAAGGAATCATCCAAGGGTCACAAGCCCACCTCCGACCACTATCCCGAATCCTTGAACGATTCCGCGCGATAGACCGAAACACTGGCGCCCGGTTTGCGCCAGGCATCCTCGTCGCAGTCCGCTTTCCGAGCCAAAGAATCCATGAACGCGACTCGATCCGGGATGTTCGCCCACACTTGCGGCAGAAAGGTCGCCGTCCGCTCGCCGATTTGCAGCACCACTCCGTCGGCCTGCGGATTGAGCTTGGTCAGCAACTCTTCCGGCGAATCGAAACGCAAGGGCTGTGGTTCGGCGAGAATGCTGATCTCGATTTCGATCTGTTGGAGTTCGTCAGGTTGCACGTGCGCGAAGCGGGGATCGCCCGTCGCAGCGCACCGCGCGTTGTGCATGACCGCTCGGTAAAGCGCGGCCCGGGGGAAGATCTGGCCAAGGCATCCGCGTAGCTTGCCCTTATTGCGCAAGGTGACAAAGCAACCGCTGGGTTGCAGCAATCTTTTCGAACCGGGGGGCGGATCGATTTCCGGAAGGATCTCATCTTTGACCGCGGCCTCCACTGATCTCCTGGCCAAGTCCAACAGCAAACGGCGCTCCTCCGGGGTTAGTTTCGCAGTCGCCGCAGAACCGGGGGCATCGGGGCACGGGAAGTCAGCGCCGCCCGCAGCGCCTGCATTGTCTTGGACCTCGCTCCGCCCGAACAAACGCGCTTTCCAGCCTTTGAGCCAGGTCCAGCTTGCCGGGCGAAGGTCCGACGCTTCCGACGTTTTCACAGGGACACTATCCTAGGGCAGGAAGAAGCCGGATGCAATGGAGGTAATGGAGAGCTACTGCTGCCCTTTTCAAAACTCATCTGCGCTCCGTAGTGACTCGGTTACGGTCCAAACCACGCTCGTGGAGACCTGTAAATTGGCGATGCAACCTTCCGACGGATCGCTTATATTCCAACCCCATGAAGCAACAGACCCGCCGCCAGTTTCTAAACACAGCCACGCGTTCGCTCGGCGTTTTCACCGCCATGGCGCAGTCCGATTCTCTCTTCGCCCAGTCCAGCGGAGAGCGTCCGCCTCGCGCCGACGGAATCACTGTGTTGAATCCCCGCGCCCGCGTGCCGGTCGGATTGATCATTGATGATTCGACCTGCCTGGTGAACCTGAATCGCTTTTCCATGTCGCAGTTCGACCTGACGTTCGGCGGCGCGAACGCCACCTACAATAAAAACTGGCGCGAGTGGCCGGCGGAAATCCCCGACGCCTTCGTCCGCAAATTTGGCGAATGGTGCGCCGAGCACGGCGTAAAGGGCAAATACAGCATCGTGCCGTATCCGGCTTGTGTCGGACGGCTCGACCGCCTCTTGCCGGGATGGTCGCAGCGCGAACTGGAAGCCAGCCTGGAATTGGTGCGCACCCTTATAATGCCGAATTGGGACATCCATCCTGAAATGGTTACTCACACGCGCGTCATCGATACGAAGACCGGCCATCCGTATCCCGATGCCTCACCCAAATTCATGGAGAACTGGGAATGGACTACGGGAAGGTCTGTGGACGAAATCGCGGACTACATGGCCTACGCGCTGCGCATTCTGAAAAACGTCGGGCTGCCTTGCGAAGGCATCACGACGCCGGGCGGCTTCGGAACTCGCGCCCGCCCTCAGCTCGCTCAGGCCACGCTGCAATCCGTGCGCGACGTTTTCGGCGCCGAGATTCCGCACTATTTCCGAGACCTGTTTGACCGCGGGGAACAGAGCGTGGCGCCGCGCGTGGAGTATGCCAGCGGTCTCGAGACGGCCGATCCGCGTTGCGTCGTAAGCGTCCTGGGATGCACGGGCGACTGGACGGGCGGCTGGGATTGCACGCCGCCGGCGGGAGTGGATCGATTCATCACCGAGGATCTCCAGCGCGGACGGATGGTCGAGGTCATCCAACGCGGCGAGCCGGCTCTGATCCTGGCGCACTGGACGGGCGTTTATTGGAACGGCCAGGAACTCGGCTTCAAGATCTTTCAGGAAGTCGTGCGCCGCTTGCACGCGCGGTTCGACAATCTCGTCTGGATGAAGCTCAGCGAAGTGGCGCGCTACTGGGCGGCGAAGGAATTGACACGCGTGGAACGCAACGGCGGCGCCCTTCGACTTCGCGCGCCCTTTGCCTGTCCGGATTTCACGGTGCGCCTGGAGGCGGCTGAGAACCAGACTCCGACTCTGCGCGTGAATCAAGAGCCTAAGCCGCTTCGTGAAGTCAACGCGCCCTTGAAGCTGGTTGCAGGCACCTGGTGTCGAGACGGCAAATTCGTCAACGTTTGTTTCGCGCTGCCGAAAGGCGCATCGGAAATTAGGATTGCAGGCTAACTGTAGTGCTGGTGCTTGAAACAATGAACCCACCCCTTCACTCATCCCAAGAGGGGAATCTGCAATCGACGCACGAAACACAACTCCCCTCCCAGGGGAAGGGGTGGGTGGTTTCAAGGAAAGCCATTTGGACTTGGCTGACGCTGATCTTCGCGACTGCCGACTTAGCCGGGCAGAATCCGCCGCGGCGGCCCGGCCAAGATTCGTCCTCCGAACATCGCGCTCCGCCACCGACTCAGCACGACATCATCCCCATTCTGCTGCGGCATTGCTCGCC
>JACPRI010000032.1 GCA_016190065.1 Verrucomicrobiota bacterium | reverse complement strand
GCCCAAACCACCGCCACCACCGCCAAACCCGCCACCACCGCCAAACCCGCCGCCACCGCCACCCAGTCCGCCGCCCAAACCACCGCCAAGACCACCCGAGCCAGTGACATCAACGCGTGGATAAATATAACCGCCACCAAGACCACCGCCGCCGCCGCCAAATCCGCCGCCGCCGCCGCCAAATCCACCACCGCCGCCGCCCAATCCGCCACCGGCACCACCACCGCCAGATCCTAGAGTGCCGATGGAAACGGCCTCAATGCCTTGCACGAAGGTATTGGGATTAACACGAAACGTTCGCGTGAACAGTTGCGGATTCTCCGGCCCTTTCTGAGTGAAAACGACGGCATAGTCTTCCACCGAATACTTCATGCGCCGGTCGGCTACCTTCGTCACCGCATCAAGGATGTGAATCAATTTCACGTTTCGCAAAGGCGGACTGAGCCGGATGATGACATTGTTCAAATCGACCGCCTCCGGCGGCGGTGCAGCCGGAAGAGGCTGGCCGGTGACGGGATCAATTCCCCCCAATTGCAGCGGCGGGGCCGGGATATCGATTTGCGAGTTAATGATAAAATTGATGCCGGGAGGTGAGATCTTGCGCGCCTGTTCATCCAGGTCTTTGACGACCTCGCTCAACGGGATCCCATCGTAAAACACTGCCGCCAGCACAATCTTTTCCAGCTTCTGAAAGATCTGTTGTCGATCGGGACTGGTGTGAACAAGATTGGTCCGGGCGAACGGATTCGACACAGGCAGCTGATCGCGCTGGATCGGGACGTTCCACGCTTGCTCGACCTGCAGCATTTTGTCCTTCGAGAGAATCTCCCGCCGACGGGATTCCTGCGCGTGTTTGGCTTCGTCAATGTAGCTGAGGTAATAGAACGCGGCCTGATTTTCGGGGTCTTGTTTGACGGCTTGCCGAAGTTTGGCTTCCGCTTCGTCCAGCTTGCCCATTTCGACGAGCAACCGGGCGTCCTGGACCAGGGTCGAGGTGCCGATACGCGAGGCTTTCACTTCGGGGAGCTGTGCCTGCACTTCGCGGCTGGGGATGCGGCCCTTTTGTTCCTCCAGCAATCGGTCATTGACTCGCTTGAAATTGAGCGCGGGGATGTTATTCGGATCGATCCGGAGCACGCGGCTGACCTGTTTGTCCGCCTCGATAAAATCGTGCTTCTTTTGGGCGTTCTTGGCCAGTTCGAGACAAACCATCGATAAACCGGCCAGCAGATCCGTCCGTTCTTTCTCGACCCCGACGCCGACGCTTTCAACCAGATCCCAGGCATCCTGGTACTGCCGGGACGCATTCACCAGATCGCCTTGCGCTTCGGTCCTCTGCGCTTCTTCGAGGAGTTTGCGGAGTTTAATGATGTTGGCCTGACGCCGAACCGCCTCGTCCGCGGCGATCTGGGCCGGGGAGGGCTGCGCGGCACGCGGAGAAGCGGCCCCCAGCAGGAGGACGAAACTAAGGATGGTAATCAATGCTCGACTCGTCATGGTTTGGTTTCCTTTGCGAAAAGGCTCGGTTTACTTCGGCGAAGGATGGTACGCGATTGCGGTCCGTTTCCCGGTTGACTCCGCGGACAATACAACCTCGTTCGTGGTAATAGCAACGATTTTGTACTTCTCCGGATCTCGGGGCAGATTCAGCGTGCTGTTTTTGCGCACCCGCAGAAAAGGCTTGTTGTCGCGAGGATACAGCATATCGGCCGCGTGGCCAATGACTGCAACAAAGGGTTTTTCTTTCGCCACGACGACTTCGTGTTTCGGTTCCTTAAACTGCAGATGCAGCGCCGTCGGTTCGCCAGGAGGGCCATCGACTTTCGTCAACTGGAACAGCGCATTGGGCTGCCCAAGCACCGCGGTTTGAGACTTTCGGGGATTGGGATCCGTATCTTTGATAATCGTAAAAAAATACCTGAACTGGTCCGGATTCGCAGAGTTCGGCTCGGCTTTGTCAAACTGAATGACCAGTCGCAGCTCGTCAATATTGGTAACAACGAGCGCGGTCGGCCCCTCGGTGCCTATCAAAATCTTTTCCAGCCTTCCGTCAGGCCGTTTCCGCCACGTGACGGGATTAAACACATTATGAGGCGTGGAGAAATTGAATTCGACTGGCCCGGAGAACTGATGCAGAACGGTTTCGTTGGTTTTCAGGTAATCGTCGAGCGGTTTGAATGGTTTCGGATCCCTGCGCACCTCTCGGGTGACGGTCTCGTCCAGGAACTGCCGCACATGGGAAACCTGCAATGGCAAAGCCGCGGCGGCAACCGCCAGGCCCAGCAGGACAATACTCAGCAGAACTTTCTCGTAATGTTTTTTGATGGACGACATTTGGAATCACTTCCCGGTCGAGGGCTTGAGTCGGACAGAATTGATGGAAAGAGTAAACCTGAGCGCTTTCTCCTCCAGCAGGACACCCGGGCGTGAGGCTGGTTTGGGGGCCGTGGGAGCTGCGCCCATGGGGGCTCCAAGTCCATACCGCCGCATCAATTCGGGCGACATGCCTCTCATCCTCGGATTCATCATCGGGTTGATCCCTCCATACCTGGCGTAGGGGTTGAACGCGGGCTGCGACTCTGAAGACGTAGTCCCGGAAGGCAGACCTGTGGTTGGATCGATGGACGGCTCCGCGTCGGCGCGCTCGACCGTCAGATTCTTGACCACGAAACACTGGCGGGACCGAATGAGCCCTTCCAAAACATCCGCCAACTCAGAACTGAACGCTTGAAAAGTAACTTCGTACGGCATCACCACGGCCCATTGGTTCGTCACGGCTTTCGCGTCCACATAATCATCACTGGATCCACCCACCATGCTGGTGAGGCTCGATCCGCCACCGCCATCATCCTGGCCGGCGGAGACACGCTTGATTTTATCCAGAGAAACGATCCTGGAGTGAAAGAGAATGTGACACAAATCATAGACATCCATGAGCTGCGCGGCCAGAGTCCCGATGATATTTGTCGAGAAGGCCGTGGACGCCTTTTGAGCGGTGAAGCTGAACCAGTAGTCTTCGGGCAATTTCACTGCGGATCGTTCGGCGCTGGAGTGCAATTCCGCAACTGCATTGTCCAGCATGGCTCGTAATTCACGGCTGGAAGGCTGGTTCGTAAAAGTGGCTTGGAAGTAACGTTTGATCTGATTCAGCGAGGCGAGCAGTTTCTTGTGTTCCGCTTTGGCGGAGCCAATGTTGTTCACCTTGTCCGTGCCGGGATGCGGATCGCGATTGACCAGGGTCTTCAGGTCGGTCGTGCTTTGATTGAGCTGCTCGGTGACGCCCTGGTCCTCGCTGTACTTCGTATAGAAAAAATATCCGGCAAAACCCAGCAGCGCCAAAGCCACCACGCCCCCGATGACCAGAAACAAATTACGCTTGATCCACGCCATACTTAATCTTTGATCGGCTGCTTCAACTTGAGCGTCATGCCGAATGTAAACGTGGATGTCGCATCATCTACGTCGGATTTGTCCCCATGGAGCTTCGTCCCTTCCTTATCCAAGAGCGAACTGCCTTGAACGGCGTTCTCGACGGCAAAGATGAGTTCGCCGTTCGCCGCCGGGTTGCCGCGCGTCAAATCCACGGCGCGAAACGTCACGTAAACAATGCCCACCTGGTTGGTGCTCTTCGCCGGCGTCGTGCCGTCCGCTCCTTCGGCGGCGCCCTCCGTGGATTCCGCCGGCTGCTCGGCAGAGGGCCGCAACATGCCTGGACGGATCAGCCCGTACCGCTCAAGGAGCTTGGGATCCATCTTGAAAAGATAGCTCCTGGAATCCCCTTCTTCTGAGCCTTGGGTCGTTCCCGTCAACGTCGATCCAGGCGCGTTGGTCGCGAATCGCTCGATCCAGATGCCCACGTCCTGGCCGGAACGCGTGCGCTCCTTTTCGACCGCGATTAGAATGCTGCGCATTTCCGTGAGAAGCTCGGGCCAGTAGAATCGCTGCCGCAACCATCCGGTGAAGGCTTCGATTTCGTCCTTGGTTCTCTTAATGGCGCCTTCTTGCGCGAGCAGCTCGGTCTCTTTCTGTTTGAGCGGCAGCAGTTCCTGTTGAATTTCCTCGAACGACGCCTTCTTCACGGCCGCCACGCGGTCAAAGAACCAGCCATACGCCAGGATGGCTAGGATCAAACCAAAGAAGGCCGCGATGAAATACGGCTTCTTCTGATCGAGCTGCTGGCGCTTGAGTATGCTCTTCGGCACCAGATTTAATTCCACCGGGCATTGCGCGGCGTTGCGCAAACCCAGGCCCACCACTTCGCCAAAGGAATGGGCCACGCGAGCCAGTTCCTCGAGATTGATCGCCGGATTAATCTGGATGTTGCGGAACGGGTTGAAGTACTCCACAGGCACGTTCAGCTTCTCGGCGAAGAATTGCGCCGTGTACGGCATGATCGACGCGCCGCCCGCCAGGAACAGGCGTTGGGGAGCCGAGCCCCCCTGCTGGCCGCGATAAAACTGGATGGTCTGGTTTACCTGGATGTGCAACCGCGTCATCACTTGCCGCGCGATCTTCGAGATCGCGGCCTGATGCGGGTTTTCGGGCTCCTCGTACGCTCCGCCCAGACTCACGAATCCTTCGGCGATCTTGGTTTTCTCCGCCTCGGGGAACCGTAGTTTGGATTCGGCTGCAAACTCCTGCGTGATGGAGTTCGCGCCAATATTGATGCTGCGGGAGTAAACCTTGCCTTTCTCGAAGAAAAGAAGGTTGCTGGTTTTGGCCCCGATATCCAGCAGCATGGTGCAGCCTTCCAGATCGCCATAATTATATCGAAAGGCATTGCACAGCGCGGCCGGAGAAACGTCCACCAGTTGCAGCCGGAGACCGGTGGCCTCGGCCGTTCGGAACAAACCCTCGACGATGTCCGACTTGATCGCCACCAGCAGCACTTCGAGTTCGCCGGTGGGTGTGCTGCCGAGAATCTGATAGTCCCAGACGACTTCCTCCAGCGGGAACGGGACGTTTTGCTGCGCCTCGTATTGAATGATCTGCGTGACTTTGGAGGTATCGACCGGGGGCAGTTTGACAAATTTGGAAAAGACATGAAAACCGGGCGCGCAGATGTTGGTCTTTCGGGAACCGAAGCCTCGTTCTGCAAATAGTTCCTGCACGGCCTTACGCAGGACATTTTCCCGCGCGGCATCCTGAGATCCCTCCAGGCCAAGGGCTCGGATGCCGTACTGTTTGAGAACAAGATTGCCCCCTTCGTCCAGCTCGAATTCCGCCGCCTTCAGGGTGCCGGCCCCGAAGTCAACGCCGAGGAATGATTTCGAATTAAGCATTTATCTGTACTGACACCAAATTTGCAAAATCGTTCTACGTCGTGCTGGACCAAAGTCGAGCGCAATCGGAGAAATTAGGCGTGCTGGTTACTGAAAATCAGCAGCAGGGTCAAATCTAAAAATCGAATTTATGTGGATTTCTCGACCTTCGCCTCGACGCCGAGACCCAGCAGCCTGTGCCGAAAGTACGCAATCGTCTGCTCCAGGCCTTTCGACAGCGGCACGCGCGGTTCCCACCCCAGCAGCCGTCGCGCCCGTCCGATATCCGGACGGCGCTGACGTGGATCGTCTTGGGGCAGCGGTTTGAAAACGATTCTGCTTTTCGACCGGGTCGCGCGGATGATTTCCCGGGCGAATTCCAGCACCGTCATCTCGTTCGGATTGCCGATGTTCACCGGGTCGCGCGCGGAACTCAGCATCAACCGGTAAACACCCTCGATCAAATCGGCGCAGTAACAAAAGCTTCGCGTCTGGGTCCCTCGGCCAAAGACCGTCAACGGTTTGTTTTTCAGTGCCTGGCTGACGAAGGCGGGCACCACGCGGCCATCGTTCAACCGCATGCGCGGGCCATAGGTGTTGAAAATCCGCACAATCCTCGTGTCCAAATCGTGCTCGTTGCAGTAGGCCATGGTCAGCGCCTCGGCGAATCGCTTGGCTTCATCGTAACAGCCGCGCGGTCCGATCGGGTTCACGTTTCCCCAGTAGTCTTCCGTCTGCGGATGAACCAAAGGATCGCCGTAGATTTCCGACGTGGACGCGAGCAAGAACCGCGCGCCCTTGTGCTTGGCCAATCCGAGCGCCTTGTGCGTGCCGAGGGATCCAACTTTGAGCGTCTGGATTGGCAATTCCAGATAATCCACCGGGCTGGCTGGAGACGCGAAATGCCAGACGTAATCGACCCGAGTATCCAGAAAGATGAACTCGGTCACGTCTTGCTGGATAAACTTGAAATTCGGATTCCCGCCGAGGTGCGCGATGTTGTCGATCGTCCCCGTGATCAGGTTGTCAATGACCACGACTCTGTGGCCGCGCGCGATCAGCAAATCCGCCAGGTGCGAACCGAGAAACCCGGCTCCCCCGGTCACGACTGAAACGGGTGCGTTCCGGCGGGCGCGGCGTGTGGAGGGTCTCGTCACAACTGTCTCTGAGGCGCAGCTTTCCTTCAGGGCGGCATTTTCAGCGGTGAATGTTCAAACAAATCGTGGCCGTAGGGTTTTTACCCCAAACACCTCCCACGCCCTTGTCCCTTGTTGTCATGGGCTGGCTATTTTGCTCCCGTCCCGGAAAAGACTACCGGAATCGTCCGGACTAGAATCTTGAAATCCAGCCAGAGCGACCAGTTGTCGATATACTCCAGGTCCAGACGCACCCAATCCTTGAAATCCTTGACGTTGTTGCGCCCGCTGACCTGCCAGAGGCACGTCATGCCCGGCTTGACACTCAACCGCCGCCGATGAGCGAAGTCATCGAATCGCTCCACTTCATTGACGGGCAAGGGACGCGGACCCACCAGACTCATTTCTCCTCGCAGCACATTGATGAGCTGCGGCAGTTCGTCGATGCTATGACGGCGCAGAAACCGCCCGATCGGCGTGACACGGGGATCGTCAGTCACCTTGAACACCGGGCCGTCCATTTCATTCAAAGCCTCCAGTTCATGCCGGCGTTGTTCGGCGTCGCTGACCATCGAGCGGAACTTCAACATCGTAAACGGCCGTCCATTCAATCCACTGCGCTGCTGGCGAAACAAAACCGGGCCGGGCGACCCCAGTTTAATCAGCAGCATGGCGACGAGGAATAGCGGCAAAAGCAGAACCAACAGGATAAAGGCCGCTGCGATGTCAAACGCTTCCTTCACGAACGCCGGCCACGAATGCTCGGGCGTCGAACGGAAGATTAACATCGGACGGCCATGCAGGTCGTCCAGGAGCGTCTGAGAGAGCTGCGTATTAAAAAAATCAGCCAGCAGCCAGGCTTCCACTCCTTCCAACTCGCAAGCCTGAATGGCTTTTTCGACCTGGCCAAAAAAAGTGTGCTTGGCGCTCACGATCACGCCGTTGGCGGAATGTTCATGCAGCAAATCGACCAACCGTTCGATGTTCGATTCGTTCAAGTTGAGCCGATCGACGACTTCGATTCCGTCCGCGGCCGAAAGCTGCGTTTTCACCCGCGCGGTATCCTCCAGCGTTCCCACCAGGATAAACCGCTTCTTGAATTTCGACCGCGCCGCTTTGCCCTCCATTTCCCGCCGCACCAACTCTTCTTTGGCGAGGATCAAACCGAAGCTGATGCCTCCGAACAAAGGCGGCACCCAGCGCGCGAGTTCCTCTTTCGTCAGATACATGAGAGAAATAACCACAATCACCGCCAAGGTGCATGCCTTGGAAAGCTGCCACACGATCCGGCGACGCGAAGGAATCAAAGGCCGGTGGTAAAACCCTTGAATTTCTAACAAAAAGGGTGTGATCAGCATGATGATCACGACCAGCCAGAGGTAATCGGAAAACTCCTTGATCTCTGGAGTGCCGCCGAACGTCGCCAGCGTGGGATTATCAGACCGGATGACGTGCGCCAGCCAGAAACTCGCCGCAAACAAAGAAGCGTCCACCAATTTTTGGAATTGAGTGCGAATCTGACGCTGTCGGCGTAGCATGTGAACCGGGGTATTGAGCGGCGAATCCTGGGTTAAGTAAACACAATAATGCCGGCCGCGCGCAAACGCAGCCGCGTCACGACACTACGGCCGCCGCGTGCCCTCCGGGTGTGGAGAAGCCTCACCGGGTCCGGGCACCAGTTGGAATTCGGGGACAGACGCAGTTATGAGTTTTTTCATGAGCGCAAAAGTCGGTTCCTCCTCTCCAGGCCGGCACACCGCGAAATAGGCAATGTAAGCCCATCGCGAAAGGACGCCCGTCGAGAGAAGATCCTTGGCCATCCACCACATCCGCTCGCCATGCCGCGCGGTCAGGCGACGGTCCGAAACAAACCAATAAACAAACAGGGCTCGGTACGGCTCGATTTTCCCATTCGCGTCCGTGAACGATTTGCTCGCAGTCAGCTTCATGACCGGAAGATCATACGATGCCGGCCGGGTCATCGGCACCGTGACCAACTCGGATTGATCGACCTTCCAACCTTGCCCATACAGGCAAATCTCCGGCTTATGGATGCTCGTCCGATCCCGGCCCATCAGCACAATGCTGATATCGATCCAGGAACCGTTCTTCGCCTTGTAGCGGCGCCGGCCGTAAGTGGTGTCGATCGGCAGATAATCCCACTCCTCGAATGTCACCTCCAGCGGCTCGGACCTGTAATCCAGAACTCGCGCCGGCAAATCGATCGTGTTGGTGCAAACCAGCCATTCGGCAACCCCGTCCGAGACATAGACAGGTTCGCCCACCAATTTCAGGCCCGGCTGGCTCAAGCGGTAGCTCGCCTGGAGCTTGTTCAAGAAGGCGCCGGAACTTCCCACAAGCAGCATCACCACCGAGAACACGAGCCACTGTTGTCTTTTCATGTTCCTTCCCTCTAGGCAGCGGCAGGCCGTTGGGCTTCTTCGTCGCGCAGGAAATGGCCCAGCACCAAGACGCAAGCGATCGCAACCGCGAACGTCACAAAGCCAAGCTTTTGTTCCACCAACGCGCCGGCGTGTTGACCGAAGGCATCCCCCGTCACGATCACGCCGGTGATGCGCACGACATTGCCGAAGACCGCGAGCGGGGCGGCAACGAGAACCATGAGCATCCGCTTCCACGCGGGGCGGAAGGTGAGAAATCCGTAAATTGTGGTCATCGCCAGGAGCGCGATCAGGCTTCGAATTCCGCTGCACGCCGGCGCCACATCGTATTGGAAACCCCCATCGCCCGTGATTCTGGAGCCATCGTGAAACACCGGAATGCCCAGGAGGCCGTTCGAAAAACCTACCGAAAGCTTGGTCACCAACATTCTCAACGGGACGGTGATCGCGTCGCTCAACGTACCCATCGGTACGCAGAAAACGAAAAGGATCATCGGAAACACCGTGGCGCGCAGCCAGTGTTTTCCCCAGACCAATCCCGTCAAACCGTAGAGCCCAATGAAAAATCCCACGATTGAAAGGCGCGACTGTTGGATCATGTAGCCCAGGATATGAAGCAGCAGACCCAGCACAACAAAGCCCAGGGATGGCCACCAGATGCCTTTGGGGAGGTTCAACAATTCCTCCCGTTTCCACCAGAGCAAGCCCAGCACTACAAACGGAATCAGCGAACAATGGCCGTCATCCGGCCACGTGGTGAACGCCCAATACATCCACTCAAAAAGCGACGGCGTGTCCACCCAACCAAACATCGCGTTGCCTCGCCAATGAAACAAAGCGCACCAGATCGCCAGAAGCGCGAAGAACAGCGCTTTGTCGGGCAATTGCCGCCAGACATGGAGGAAGTCTTCCCGAAACGTTTCCAGGGCGTTCTTGGGTTTCGTCTTCGTTTCGGCCATAGGGCACTAATCAAGTCTGACACCAGTTTGCAGATTTGATTCAATCAAAGCAACCCAAAGCGCGGCTGCGCACAGGTTCAAAGTTCAAGGCTCCAAGTTCCAGGTTCGAGATCGTCCGTGTGTTGGCAGAATTTGCCGGATGGTGCTGGATCGCGCACAGAAAAGGAATGCGCTTTCCCGCCCGAACGCTAACCTGAATCGGCTCATTTAACGAGTTTAACGATTTAACCCATTTAACGTTGCAACGGCCTCTGCGCTGAGAATGAATCGCCCGCCTGTCCGGATTCTTTACGTCCACCATAACGCCGACACTTACGGCGCGAGCCGCTCGCTGCTTCGTTTGCTCGCCCAATTGTCTCGGGACCGTTTTCACCCGTTGGTTCTCCTCGCCGAAAACGGTCCTCTTCGCAGCAAACTAGAAGCTTTGAACGTCGAAGTGGTCCTCGGTCCCGTGAGCGTCATCACGCGGCCGCTCTTTCATACGTGGCGGATCATTCCTTTCCTGGCCGGGCTACCCGTGTCAGTGCTCCACGTTTGGCAACTGATTCGGTCGAAGCGAATCGACCTCGTTCACACCAATACCGGCGTGATTCTCACGTCCGCCCTGGCCGCACAGATGGCCGGCGTTCCCCACATCTGGCATATCCGCGATTGGTTTCAGGAGTTCAGAAGCATCTGGCTGCTTTACTCCCGCTGGATTCTTGGCTCATCCGATCGAGTTTTGGCCGTTTCGCGCGCCGTCGCCGCGCAATTCCCAACCAGCCCCAAAGTCGAGGTGATCCACAACGGGTTTTCACCGGAGGAATTCGCGGTTCCCAAAGCGAAATTGTCGCGCGCGTTTCGGGACCAATTTAATTTAGGCTATGAATTTGTCGTCGGCTGCGTGGGCCGCATCAAATGGGTCCGCAAAGGCCAGGAGATTCTCGTCCAGGCCGCCGCCCTTTTGGAAAAGAAGGGCATCCGGGCGAAATATGTGATCGTCGGAGCGCCGTTTCCCGGCAATGAAACCCATCTCGATGAGTTGCGACGACTCATTCGGGATCTGAATTTGGAGTCGCGCGTTGTGCTGACCGGCGAACTGGAAGACACCCGGCCCGCCTACGCTGCGATGGATGTGTTCGTCCTGCCGTCCGCCCAACCCGAACCCTTTGGCGGCGTGGTCATGGAAGCGATGTCCATGGGCATCCCGGTCATCGCCACCGCCATTGGCGGCTCCCTCGATCAGATCGCGGACGGGGTCACCGGTTTCTTGATCCCGCCGTCGGACCCGCAAGCGCTGGCCGAAAAGATCGACGTTCTCATCCGCGACCCCCAGTTGCGCTCGCGAATGGCTCAAGCCGGACCGGAGCGAATCGCCCAGACTTTTTCCTTGGAGGGCATGGTTCGGCGGCTCGAACAAGTTTACCTGGAAGTTCTGCCAGGCTCGCCGCGCGCATGAGAATCGAGATTTCTCGAAATATTTTTTGACAAAACCGCCTTCTTCATGTTTCTTCCCCGCGCCAGAATGAACAAAGCCACATCCAACCAGTGCCTGTGCCAATCCTGCGATGCGCCCATGCGGGCGGCCTGGAAGCGCGGGCACATCGTCCCCGGCAACGTGGGAGGAGGATTCTGACCAGATCAACAGAAACTTTCACCAACCCACGATTGTCAGGCAATCGTGGGTTTTTTGTTTTTCACGCAATGTCCAGTTTATGAATTTATGAAGACAACCAAGAGAAATACGCGCCGCAAACATCGTTTGCCCGCGCAATTCGCGCCGGACGTGGAGTTTGAACTGGCTCCGGTGCCCGGGGTCGTGCCTCCCGAAACGGTGCGGATCAAGTTCCACGAACTCCAAAGCCGCCTGGTCGAGGCGTCCCTGATTGAATCGTGGAGTCAATCGGTCCGCGGCCGGATTCATCAAGCCGCCAACGAAGCCGCAGCCCTGGCGTGGACGACTCCGTACCCGCTGCTGGTGATGCCGGAGCTGTTTCTCGAAAAAGCGCGCGAAACCAGGCTGCGGTTGCAGAAGCAACGGAGCATTCTCATGCGGAGCGAGCGGTTGGTCGAGACCATCCATGAATGGGAATCAAGCTAAAGTGTCGGTTCCAGGACAACCGGAAACCCGGCGGGACGGAACGAAGGCAAAAGGTCTTCGTTCCCTTCGCTGCCTTCTTGTTCAGCCCAGCCTGGAAAAGAGTTCAACCGCAGAGAGGCGAAGCCACAACCGAATGGAGTGCGGAATCTATTCCGCTTCGGTCCCAGTTGCGATCGTGCGACCGTGGGCGCGGAAGCGGAATGAATTCCGCGCTGCGAGACGCCGTGAAAATCCTTCGCCGCTTGCGAGCAACTCAGTCTCGGGCTTCTGTGTCCGCGGGCAAGCCCAGATACCGATTCCGGCCCGCGACCAAAGCCCGCATCTTCCGGTCCGCCACACTGCGCTTCAACATCCAGAAGCCGCAATCCGGGTGCACGTAACGGATGCGGCCTTTGCCCAAAATCTTTTCCGCCGTTTCAATCCGGCGCGCCACGGCCTCCGCGCTCTCGACGATGGTTGATTTGATGTCGATAACGCCGAGGCCAATCCCAATGCGAGAATCCAGGTCCCGCAACGGCTCGATCTCACTCGGTTCGCGCCGCGCCATTTCGAGGACGACGTGATCGACGTGTAGTTGGTTCATGAATTGGATAAGCCGCTTCCAATTCCCCTGCTGGATCGTTTGCCCGCCGTAATTGCCGAAGCACAAGTGCAGCGCTTTCTCGCCTCGAATCGCGTCGAGCACGTGATTGAGCGCGGGGACAGCCCATGAAGCGTCCTCAGGTGAACCGGTAATGTTCGCTTCATCCAATTGGATCACGTCGGCGTCAATCAGCGCAATTTGTCCGGCCAGCACGCGGGCCAATGCCATCGCCAGCTCTCCCCGGCTGCTGGACTGCCGGTCCAGCAACGTTTTGGTGAGCATGTGCGGTCCCGTGACGGTGAATTTCATCCGCTGGCGCGTGAGCGCCCGCGCCCGTTGAAAATCGCTGACCAGATCAAGCGTGCCGGGAGTGATCGGTCCTTCCACCACCGCCGCCGGCCGGCTCCGGAATTTCATCGCTTCGATTTTTGAAAACGCCTCGATATCGTCCCGGCCAATCTGCGAACGGACCCCGCCGAGCGGCCGCACGAAATACTCGATCATCCCGTTCGTGTCCGGATGATTGATGTCGAATCGGTAAAGCTCGCCGTCGGCCACGACGTCAATTCCCGCCAGTTCCTGGGTCTTGAAGACCACCGAAGTTGCGTCGATGAGCGCTTGCTGGCTGGGCAGGGCCGCGAGCCAATCCGGGACCGGATAACTTCCCACGACGGTCGTCAGGATTCGGGACGGAGCAGGGGGACTCATCGGAACCTTTGTAGTTCAACGCCATGAAAACTCAAGGACTTGATGAACTCTGGACTCTGGAAGAAACCAACAGCCGACGCTGATCAAAACCTTGTGTGCTTGGAATCCTCGAGCGCTCCGGATTCGACACGCCCGAGTTGCTGTTTGTCAGGCTCTCCCGGGCGCGGCAACGGCAGCGCAGCCTCAAGATTCGTGTACAGCCCGTCTTTCAGCGGCTCCAGGGCGAACGGGTTGCCAAAATTCTGCAACAGGATTTGGCCGCGCACGTACTGCGTGCCATCGTTCAAAAGGATGTTGATTTTCCCACTGGAACCGATGCTGACATTCTGGATGCCGGCGACAGCAGCGTGCGGCAGAAGACTTGCGGGCAACAGTCCCTTGTCCAACTTGATATCCCCGATTGGATCAGCGCCGGAGTAGTCGGTTCCGTTTGGAGGACTATTAAAACCCTGGACGCGCAGTCCTTGCCGGGTGACGAGAAATCCATTTGCGTCAACTCGAAAATTCCCCTTTCGAGTCACGAACAGTTCCGCGGTCACGACATCCTTCACACTAAAGAACCCGTCCCCTGAAATGGCCAAATCCATGGCCACCCCGGTCCAGCGGATCACCGGCGAAACCGACCGATAGAATCGAACGGGGCCGTGCCGGCCCTCCGGGTCGCGAAAGGTCAGCGTCTGGCTGACAGGGCGATTCGTCAGAATCGGGGTCCAGTGGACCAAATCGGCAGACGCTTCCAATTCGGTTTGGCTGCTCCACGGGTTCAGCACAGAGACGGCGGTTTGAGTTCCGACCCGGTCCAGGAGAACCCAGGGCGTCGTGAACCCGTGTGACGGCAGTGAAGAGTCCAACGCTCCGGAGACGATCTCGCCGACGCCAACGCTTGGGATCGCTTCCCGTGTTTCATTGAAAGAATATTGCCACCGCCTGACGAGCGCTTCGGGTTTCTGGAAGTGTTCCAGGACGATTTGGCCGCGCACATACGCCGTGCCATCGGACAGGACGATGAGAATTGTCCCATCGAGGCCGATCGTCAGAAGGTAAACACTCGCGCCGGCGGCTGACTTGGGAAGACCCTCTGGGATCCCTCCCTTATCCAACTTGAGGTCCCCCACGGGTGTGTTCTCGCGGTAACCCCAGCGGTTCCTCTCGGAAATCGTGAGCGGAAAATTATACCCCTGGACGCGGAATCCCTGGGCCGAAACCAGGAACCCTTCGGCGTCGATCCGAAATTCTCCGAGCCGGGTGACGAACCGCTCCCCGGACGCCGGATCTTTGAGGACGAAGAAGCCATCGTCCATGATCGTGAGGTCGCAAAGGATTCCGGTGTAGCGAAGGGCAGGCCGCGGCCGGATGGCTTCGCTCGTCCGATTCGACACGGCACTCTCCAACGGGCGCAGAGCGGCCTCGGCCATCGGGACGCGGAGCAGGCTCGACAATCCAATCGCGAATACGACGCAAAATCTGGCACGGAACAACCATTTCATGCGGCAATTGCCGAGCAGTCCTTGTGCCGCGGGCGGCCTGACGGACCCTGGACTGCAGGAGCCGATGTCGGGAGTTCTGATTTTCGCACCGGGCCGATGAACCAGAAGTTGGTTGGGCGGACCTGCCGGTCCGCCTTCCTCCTGACGGAGTGGCTTACAGGGAACTTACGATTTGCGATGCCGGCGCTTCACTTCGAGCTGAGTGAGCGAGTGAACCAACGAGGCGGTCACCGTAGCCATTTCCTCTTCGGAGAGCTTTTCTTGCTGGCGCGCCTCGGCCCGCTTGCGGGCTTCTTCCGCTTTGGCTTCGTCGATGTCGTCCGAGTTGACGGCCATATCGGTCAAGACCGCCACCCGGCCGCCGGTGATCTCCGCGAAGCCCTCGCCGACCGCGAAGAAATGCTGTTGGCCGTCTTTGAGCACGCACAATTCGCCGGCGACAATTTGCGTCATCAGTGGCACGTGCATCGGATAGATGCCCAGCTCGCCTTCCGTCCCAGGCAATGTGACCATTTCCACATCTTCCGAGTAAGTCTTCGCCTCGGGCGTCACGATTTCGAGTTTCAGAGTGTTGGCCATTTATTTCTCGCCTTCGCGGATTTCTTCGATCTTGCCCTTCATGTAGAAGTTTCCTTCCGGCACATCATCGTGCTTGCCGTCGAGGATTTCTTTGAACCCTCTGACCGTGTCCGCCACCGGCACCTGCTTTCCGGCATGGCCCGTGAACACTTCGGCCACGGAAAATGGCTGGCTCAGGAACCGCTGGATTTTGCGGGCGCGGTAAACCGTCAACTTGTCCTCCGGCGACAGTTCGTCCATGCCCAGGATGGCGATAATGTCCTGCAAATCCTTGTAGCGTTGGAGCACGCGCTGCACGCCGCGCGCCACGTCGTAATGTTCCTGGCCAACAATCTCGGGAGTCAAAGCTCTCGACGTCGAAGCCAGCGGATCGACGGCCGGATAAATTCCCAGCTCGGCAATAGAACGTTCCAGGACGATGGTCGCGTCCAGGTGAGTGAAGGTCGTGGCCGGCGCCGGATCCGTGATGTCATCGGCCGGCACGTAGATCGCCTGGAAGGACGTGATCGAACCTTTCTTCGTGGACGTGATCCGTTCCTGCAACTCGCCCATTTCGGCCGCCAGCGTGGGCTGGTAGCCAACCGCGCTGGGCGTCCGGCCCAGCAGCGCCGAGACTTCGGAACCCGCCTGGGAGAAGCGGAAAATATTGTCGATGAACAGCAGCACGTCTTGATTTTTCTCGTCGCGGAAATATTCCGTGATCGCCAATCCGGAAAGTCCAACTCGCAGACGGGCGCCGGGTGGCTCATTCATCTGCCCGTAAACGAGCGCGATCTTGGATTTGTTGAGGTCTTTTTGGTTGATCACCCCCGCTTCGGACATCTCGTGGTACAGATCATTGCCCTCGCGCGTGCGTTCGCCCACGCCGGCAAACACCGAATAGCCGCCGTGCAGCTTGGCAATGTTGTTGATGAGTTCCATGATGACGACCGTTTTGCCGACGCCCGCGCCGCCAAACGCGCCCACTTTGCCTCCTTTCAAAAACGGGCAGATCAAGTCGATGACTTTGATTCCCGTCACGAGCAACTGGGGCGACGTGGTTTGATCGACCAGGGCCGGGGCCACTCGATGAATAGGGTAGTATTTCTCGGCGTTGACCGGACCGCGCTCATCGACGGGTTCGCCGATCACATTGAACACGCGGCCCATCACGCAGTCGCCCACGGGCATCGAGATCGGTTTGCCGGTGTCCAGGACTTCATAACCGCGCTTGAGGCCTTCGGTCGAGGACATGGCCACGGCGCGCACCCAGTTGTCGCCGAGGTGCTGCTGCACTTCGAGCACGAGTTTGTTCGGCTTGTTTTCCACCGTGAACTCGACCACTAGCGCGTTGTAAATCGCAGGCGGAGTGCTGGGGAACTCAACGTCCACGACCGGACCGATGACTTGAACGATTTTGCCTTTATTCATGCACTTGAAGATTTGGGATTTGAAATTTCAAATTAGAGATACCCGGTCATCCCAGCGCCATTTGGGCGGTGGCGATTTCCAAAAGTTCCTTCGTGATGCTGGCCTGCCGCATCTTGTTGTATTCGAGGGTCAGATCTTTGATCAGTTGCAGCGCGTTGTCCGTCGCATTCTTCATCGCCACCATCCGGGCGCTTTGCTCGCTGGCCTTGGCTTCCAGAAGAAATTGATAAACCTGAAAATTCAAATAGTGCGGCAGCAAGTTTCCCAGCACCTGGTCGGCGCCGGGCTCAAACAGAAACTCCGTCGCTCCTTTGAACAGCTCCGTAAACCGATCCTCGCCTCCGACACCGGCGACGACGCCTTTGATCTCGCCGACCGGCAGCAGCGAACGCACTTCGGGCCTCTGGGACAGGATCGAAATGAAATTCGTGTACAAGACATCCACATGATCCACTTGCCCGGTCAGAAATAACTCCTGAGCGAATTTGGAAATGGCCCGGGCTTCGCCAAAGAGCGGCGTGTCCTTGTAACTGAACTCCGCCGCGAGTTGCCGTTTGGTGCGGGACACAAACTGCGCCGCTTTGCGTCCCGCTGCGACATAGACGGTGGTGTCCTTATCGAACTTGAGGGCTTCGCGCATCAAGTTGCTGTTCAGCGCGCCGCACAGGCCGCGGTCCGTGCTGATAAGGATCACGCCGCGCTTCCTGATTTCGCGGGTTTCCAGCAGGGGATGCGTGAAATCGCCCGCGTGGAACGTCACTTCGGCCAGCACGCTGTTCATGAGCGCGGCATAGGGCCGCCCCGCCAGGGCAGACTGCTGGGCCTTGCGCATTTTCGACGCCGCCACCATCTGCATCGCTTTGGTGATCTGCGCCGTGTTCTTGATCGACTTGATGCGTCGGCGTAAATCGCGGGTACTGGCCATGGGTTATCGGTAGCTGGATTTGAATTCGATGACGGCCGCTTTCACCTCCGCGGTCAAGGCATCATTCAATGCTTTCTCTTTGACAATTTTGGCCATCAAGTCCGGTTTGCGGCTCAGGAGGTAATCCGTCAATTTCGTCTGGCAATCCTTCACTTTATCCACGGGCACGTTATCGAAATGGCCATTCTGCGCCGCCCAAAGCACCACCACCTGCACCTCGACCAGGACCGGTTTGTACTGGGGTTGCTTGAAGATTTCGACGACTCGCTTGCCGCGCTCGAGTTTCGCCTGGGTCTGCGCATCGAGATCCGAGCCGAATTGCGCGAAGGCCGCCAGTTCGCGGAATTGCGCCAGCTCCAGCTTCACGCGGCCGGCCACTTGTTTCATGGCCTTGACCTGGGCGGCCGAGCCGACGCGAGAAACTGACAAACCGACGGAAATGGCGGGCCGGATGCCTTGGTAGAACAAGTCCGTTTCCAGGTAGATTTGGCCGTCCGTGATGGAAATCACGTTCGTGGGGATGTAAGCCGAAACGTCGCCCAATTGCGTCTCGATGATCGGCAGCGCCGTGAGCGAACCGTTGCCATATTTCTCGCTCAGCCGCGCCGCGCGTTCGAGCAGACGGCTGTGCAGATAGAAGACGTCGCCCGGATACGCCTCGCGTCCGGAGGGACGCTTCAACACGAGCGAGACCTGGCGGTACGCCGTGGCATGCTTCGACAGATCGTCATAGATGATCAGCGCATCCATGCCGTTATCCATGAACCATTCGCCCATCGCGGCACCGGCGAAGGGCGCGAGGTACTGGTTGGTGGCGGAGTCCGAAGCGGCGGCCACCACGACGATGGTGTAAGGCAGCGCGCCTTCCTGTTCGAGCACGCTGATGACCCGCGCGATGTTCGACTGTTTCTGTCCCACGGCGACGTAAATGGAATAGAGCGGGCGATAATCCTTGTCGCCCTTCGCCTCGGCCGCTTTGTTCAGCCGGGCGTTGCTGATCATCGTGTCCACGCAGATTGTGGTTTTGCCCGTGGAACGGTCGCCGATGATGAGTTCACGTTGCCCGCGGCCAATGGGAATCATGGCGTCGATGGGCATGATACCCGTTTGCACGGGCTGGCTCACCGACCGACGTCGGATAATGCCCGGGGCGATCTTCTCGACCGGGTAAGAGGTCTCGTTCTTCACCGGCCCTTTGCCATCGATCGGCTGGCCCAGGGAGTTGACGACGCGGCCGAGCAACCCCTTGCCCACGGGCACTTGCAGGAGCTTCCCCGTGGTCCGCACTTCCTGGCCTTCTTTGATTTCCGTGTATTCTCCCAGAATGATCGCGCCGACTTCCGTTTCTTCGAGGTTCAGCGCAATCCCGGTCACACCGTGGCCGAAGTCGAGCATTTCGTTCAGCATCGCGCCGGTCAGCCCTTCGATCTTGGCGACGCCGTCGCCGATTTCGCGGACCACACCGACGTTTTGCTTCCCTACGGCCGTTTTGATTCCGGAGATCTGACTTTCAATTTCCTGCAATAGCGTGCTCATAACATTTCAATCTCGATTC
Source organism: Verrucomicrobiota bacterium (assembly GCA_016190065.1). Classification (GTDB taxonomy): domain Bacteria; phylum Verrucomicrobiota; class Verrucomicrobiia; order Limisphaerales; family SIBE01; genus VHCZ01. The sequence continues at coordinate 524 of JACPRI010000032.1, read as the reverse complement.
ATTCACAAACCTTCGGTCAACCCGGCCAAACGCGCTTCAACGCTTCCATCATAGACATCGCTCCCGACTTGTACGCGCATGCCGCCGATCAGCGACGGCCTTTCAGAAAAACTGATGTTCAGTCCGGCGCCGTAGAGCCGATTCAGATTGGCCCGGACGTTCGCTTGCAAGAGTTCCGGCAAGGCGACGGCGCTTTCCACTCGGGCCGTCCGTCGGGCCACGTCCAGTTTCACCAGCCGCTGGAAATGCGAGAGGATGCCGACATAACCGCGCGGCTTGCGCTGGATCACTTGCTGCACCGCTTGCCGGACGCGATTCTCGTCGAGCAACTCGTTCACCGTGCAACTGCGGAACAGCTCTTTGGCGTCACGGCGCGCTTGTTTTGAAATCTTCATGCCTGGCCTTGCTGAATCTCAAATCTCAAATTTGAAATTTCAAATCCATCAGGCGGCTAACTGCCGGTTCGTTTCTTCAGCCAGGCGCCGCTGGTCGTCCACAGTCAGAATCTTGCCCGTGACCTTGGC
>JACPRI010000384.1 GCA_016190065.1 Verrucomicrobiota bacterium | reverse complement strand
TCCTGGTACAGGCCGATCAGCCGGCCATCCGCGGGGGGCAATCCGCCGGTGCGAAGGATCTTGTTTTTCAGGCCGAGCGCTTCGATTTGTCGGTTCAGTTGGGCGCCATAAGCCTCATCGGTGCAAGCGCCGGCCAGCACGAGGATCGCGCGGTCGTGCCGTCGGAGAATCTCCGGCGCTTGCTCAACGAGCCAGGCCTGATTCTTCGGCGGATCAATGCGGCCAACCGCCAGCAGCACCTGCCGGTTGCGAATCATTGGAAAGGCCTCCCGCGCCGCCTCCCGATAGTCTTTGCGAAAGCGGTCCGCGATGACGCCGTGCGGATGAACCTGGATGCGCTGGCCCGGATGTTTCTGTTGCAGCAACTGCGCTTCACGCGGGTTGCAAGTCAGGATCACATCCGCCTCCTCGACCAGCCGCCGCGCTTTGAACACGGCGCCGAAAATCTTTCCCCAATCCCAACCGCCCTGGGCGTGATGGTTGAAGGTGTTCCGGACCTGCGGAGGAAGATCCAGCAAACCGCCGTGAATCGTGAGCACGATGGGAACGCGGCGCCTCCTGGCCACGGTCAAGGCCACGCCGCCGAGCCGGCCCAATGCATGAGTGTGAATCAACGACACGTCCGGTTCCCGCCAGAGTGCGCCAATCAGGTCGAACGAGACGAGGTTACCGCCGATGGCGATCAATTGCCCCTTCCGTTTCTCCGGAATTCCCCAAATGGGCAGACGCGAGTGATAGCGTTTGATCGAGCAGCCGGATTGGGCGAGTGGGTCTGAGTCAGAACCGTGGGCTTCTCCCTCTCTTCCCGGCGACGGGAGGAGAGGGCCGGGGAGAGGAGGGCGATCCTTATTGGATTTCCCCTCTCCTCGATCCTCTCCCCACTCGTTCCTCGCGGGGAGAGGAAGAAGATCAGCGTCTGGCAAATGCGGACAAAAAACTACCGAACTCACGCCGTGCAGGCGCAGGCCTCGGCACAGTTGGAGGAGGGCGCTTTCCGTGCCGCCCCATTCGGCCGGATTGTATTTTCTCAACAAATGCGCAATCCGCATCATAGGCGCGCTCATTCGAACTGAGCGCAGGCGCGCTCGCGTGAATCCGCCGCCTCGATTTCCGCGGTGTCTTGTTCTTGCTGCCACTTCGCGCTCCGCCGCTTTTGCCAGTACAGGCTGGCCAACACTCCGAGCAGAATATGGAACCCAAAAAGAATCGGCGTTTGCCGGAATATCCACTCCGTAATGCTCTGCAAGAAGACGCCCCAGATGGAAAAATAGATGCCGGTCCCCAATCGATCCATCGGATCCGCCGAGCGCCGCCGCAGGAACTTTGCGCCGGCCTGGAACCAGCGCGCCCAGAGCAGCAGGAAAATCACCAAGCCGGGCCAGCCCAGTTCGCCCACGGTCAACGCGGCCAGATTGTGCGCGGGCGGCGCAAAGAGCAGATTGGACAACGCTTCTTTCGGCGGAATGTAATCCAGATCGTCGTAATCCAGATAAAACCAGCCCCGGTCCGCGCCGTACCGTTTGCAGACCCAATACGACCAGTTGTTCAGGCCGACGCCGAAGAACTGGTCGTCCACAATCGCTTTGGCCAGGAGAAAATAGTGCCCGCGGCCCTCGGATTGTTCATCGAAATATTCCTCCTCCAACGATCGTTCGATTTGAAACCGGATAACCAGGTTTTGCCATTGCGAAGCGACCAGGCCCGCCATCGCGAGGGCAAGGCATGCGACGCCGAGGCATTTCGTCAGGGTCGGACGAAGCGAGACCGTGAACAGAGCCGTCCCCAGCACGATGAAAAAGAAAGCCGGAATCCCGGCCCGGGAAACCGTGAGCAGGATCATCACCACCGACAGCGCCAAACAGCTCGAAGCAAAATAGCGCAGCAGACGCGGCATCGTCGAGGCCGCCGTGGCCACAAAGACGGGGGCGGCGAGGCAAAGGTACATCGAGAGACTGTTCGGATGATCGAGGTTGCCCTCAACGCGGTACAAGCCGCCGATGAAACGCTGCTTGAGTGCGTACATGCCTTCGAAGCAGACCGCGAAACCCAGCGCCAGGACCAGGATGCGCAGTTCCCGTTCGCTCCGCACAAACCACGCGACAGCCAGAAACACGATGAGGCTGCGGAACATCTTGGACAGCTCGAACAGGCCGAACAGTTTGGGATGCGAAACGGCAATCGAGAAAGCCGCGTATAGAAAATAGAGGATCATCAGCCCCAAACTGACCGGCCAGTACCGTCCGAGGTCACGATAACGAGGAAACAGCACACTGCTGAGCAGGAGGCTGAGGGCGAGAATGTCCACGATGGAGAACTCGAAGCCGCGCACGGTGCCTCGATACCAATAGTGGCTGGCAAAATTGACGCTGATCCGTTCCGCCAGCACGGTCCCGAAGACCAGCCCAAAGAAAACCAGATCGCGCAGCCGCTGGGACAAACAGGCGGCGGCGCTGGTGACCGCAATCGCGGACGGAATCAAAACCAACGCGAGCAGATCCTTGGTTTCCATGAGCCGGTTTAGAGCGCGCGCGCTATCAGCCTAACGTGGCGAAGCCGCAACCAATTGGACCGTCGTATGCGTCTAACGTAGCGCAGATTTTCAATCTGCAGTATCGCAGGATTGTATCCTGCTGGGCGCTCGCGAACTTGGAGGCGTTGGAACTTGCCGACGCGGTGCCGATTGCAAATCGGCGATACGGCAGAGTGCAACTCTGCGCTACGGCAGAATTTGAAACACGGGCGACAACCGGGACCCCTGCGACCGGGGACCGGTCGCGGTCCGGAAAATCGTTGCGGCTTGTGCTAGAATTCACTTTTCGTACGCGCCCTGAGCGTACGCCACGGTTCAATCTGCTCCATATGGGGTGAAGACCCACGATCCGTTGCGCAGATCACCCCATTCTAACCGGCCCCTTTCCCGGCTTTACTTAGAGCAGCTCATGATTAGCACGATCCACCAAACCTCCAGCCGGCTCTCCGAACCAAGTCCAAACCGAAACATGAGCCTCACGCAATGGGTGACGAGTCCGGACTCCAAGCACTCGCCCTCCTCGGCCTTCCGCCGGAAACGAATCGCCCTCCTCCTCCACTTGATCGAGAAGATCCATCGGCGGTACGGATTTGTCACGATCCTCGACGTGGGGGGGCGAAGGAATTATTGGAACTGTGTGAACCTCGATTTCCTGACCCGGCATCAAGTCACCATCACCATTGCCAATCTGCCCGGTGATCTGGAAATCCGCTCCCGCGAGGAAGAGATTTTCCGGTATGTGGAGGGAGACGGATGCGATCTTTCCATGTTTGCGGACGATTCTTTTCAAATCGCGCATTCCAACTCGGTGCTGGAGCACGTTGGCGGCTGGGAAAACATGACCCGGTTCGCGCGGGAGATTCGGCGGCTCGCGCCGAATTTCTACGTCCAAACGCCCAACTTCTGGTTTCCCATCGAGCCGCACGTCATGAAACCTTTCTTCCACTTTCTGCCGCGGACCGCCCAGGCGCATTTGGTCCGGCGGTTCAACTTGGGCCACTTCATCCAGGCGATCTCTTTCGGCGACGCCATGCGGAAGGTCGAAGGCATCAATCTGATCGACCGCAAGCTGTTCCAGGAACTGTTTCCCGACGCGACGATTCTGACGGAGAAGCTGTGCCTGATGACGAAATCCTTGGTCGCTTTTCGAGCGAGCGAGGCGGGGGAATGAGACGTGAATCAAGCCGCATCAATCAGAGTATTCAGAGATAGCATGTTCAGGTATTCCCCGATTCTCAAGCGGTCCGACTCACCCTAAATAAGATATCAACGTGGAAGCTCTCGGGAGAAGTATGCAAAGCACAGATGAGAATCTGATTCGGTTGACGACCCTGGTTGTTCAAACGCGGGACTTGATTGATCAAACTCGCGCCCGAATCCAGGAAATGGAAAGCTACCTGGCAGACCGCCTGCCCTCCGGTTCGGCGAGCCCGAAGGTTTTCTATCCCGCCTTGGGCGCCGGCAAGGGCAACGGGACAGTTTGGCCCGGGGAACAACGGCGCAAAAACTTGTAGGAGCCGACGCAAGCCCACACCAGCGAACGCTGGGTATCTGTTTAGCTTTAGCGGAGTGCGACCGTCCTCGGTCGCAGCAAATTGCGCCTCGTCCAGCGCCCTGGAAGTTTCCCGCGCCGTCTGCCATTCCGGCGCTTCCGCGCCCGAGGACGGGCGCACTCCGCTCAATACATACAACGCTGGTGTGGGCTTACGTCGTCTCCCACGGTTCAGAGGTCTTCGACCGCGCTCTTCTCCAGAATGCAGTAGATGTTGTGCGTGAAGTATTCCTCCAAACCCGGCAGGCCGCGGAGCAGCGACGAGATTTTCGAGAAGAGCCGCGTGCTCTGGTTTAACCGGAACTCCGCCAGTCTTAAGCCGGACTCCGCGAGGATGCGGCGGTAATCCGCGAACGAGTTCATGTTCAAACCCAGGTCGCGGATGGAGCCGATCGGCCCGTCATGGTAGCAAAAAATCTTCCCCCCTGCCGCGCGCCGGCGATTCATGCGCGCCACGATCCGCTCTTCGCTTTCGAGCAAATGCCCCCACGGAAACTGGCGCCAGGGCAAACAGGTGAGGATCCGCCCGTGGTGACCGAAGGGGCTGTTGTAGAGCGGCCCAAACCCCGCGTAAATGCGACCGCCGGGCGCAAGGTGTTGTTTCATCTCGTCCAGCATTCCTTCCAAATCCATGATGTGCTCGAAGGAATCTTTCGAGACGATGATGTCGAAGGCTTCGCCGTGATAATCCTGGAGATCCAGGTCCCGAAACT
>JACPRI010000396.1 GCA_016190065.1 Verrucomicrobiota bacterium | reverse complement strand
TCCCTGGACTGAGGCTCTGCCTCGCGAACCGATGTCATAATTGCTTATGCCGGAACTCATCACTTGCCTGGTCCCGACGCGCGCTCGACCGGAGATGTTGAAAGTTTGCACCGAGTCGCTTCTGCACCGCGCCGCGCACCCGGAATTGCTCGCCATCTATGTTTACCGCGACAGTGACGATCCGGGCGAGCCGCCGAAGTTGGATCCGCGATGCCGCGTGTTTACGGGACCGCGCAATCCCTTCCTGGGCGCGGCGTACAACGCGCTCTTCCGCGAAGCGCGACGCGACGGGATTTATCTTGCGCTGGCGGACGATTTCGTGATGACGAGCGACACCTGGGATGACGTCGTGCGCCGCACGATGGGGGTTCATCCTGACGGCATCCTTCTCGGATATTTGACCGACAGCGATCCGTATCATGTCGCCGCCCAGGTTTGTTATCCGGTGCTGACGCGGCGATGGATCGAAACGTTGGGCTACGTGTTCGCCGAGGCTTTCCCGTTTTGGTTTACCGACACCTGGCTGGATGAAATTGCCTTGATGCTCGGACGCAAGGCGCCGGTTCATGTTGAGTGGAGGCCCCAAGGACAGCGTGGCAAGACGACTCGCATGCGCGATCTGGCTTTTTGGGCCTGGGTGTTTGAGGCGGCGCGCCCCGAACGCATTGAAGACGCCAGGAAACTCGCTGCCCTGGCCGGGATCGGCGAGCTCAGAGGAATCACGCCGAATCTTTCGCTGACCGATCCTCTGACCGCCGCGGTTCTTGAATTGGAATTGTCAGATCACGGCGCGTCCGACGCCGGCTACATCCAGGCCAAACGGCATGCCGTGGAGTACCTCCAAAAGCTGGTCGCCGCCGCAAAAACGTCGCAACCGCCTCGGTAAGGTCGTCACGATTCGATACCTTGAGTGCCGGAAGGGACTGGGGTCTTCACCCGATAGGCATCGGCTCCATCTGGGCCCAATCTTTCCCGGTTGTGCTTGCGGATCGACTCACCCGTGCGCCAAGCAGAGGCATCGGCAAAATGCCGGCGACATGCGCTCCTCCTCTCGGTTCCGAGCGGTTCCACACGACGCATTGGAACGGGGTCCTCGCAGCCCGTGACGCGGACTCAACCGATGGCGAGGCAGCCCTGCAACGACTTTGCGGTGTCTATTGGTATCCCCTTTACGTGTATGTCCGGCGGCGGGGTTATGCGGCCGCGGATGCCGAAGATCTGACCCAGGAATTCTTCAAACGGCTGCTGGAACGGAACGACCTTGGCTCAGTCAGCCCGGAGAAAGGCCGCTTCCGCTCCTTTCTGCTCGCGAGTATGAATCATTTTCTGGCCAACGAATGGGATCGCGGCAAAGCCGAGAAACGCGGAGGCAAGATCAGTTTTGTTTCGCTCGATGAGGAGTGTGCGGAAAGTCGCTATGCGAAGGAAGGCGTGCCGGATCTCAACGCCCAACGCGCCTTTGATCGTCGCTGGGCCATTGTGTTGCTTCATGAAGCGATGACGCGGCTTCAAGCCGAAACCCGCGCGGCGGGCAAGAGGGTTCTGTTTGAACGAATCAAAAATTTTCTGGGAGCGGAGCCAGACTCCGGCGAATACGCCGGGATCGCCAAAGAGCTGGGCTGCACGCGGGGCGCGGTCGCCATCGCGGTGCACCGTTTGCGCGGCCGCTACCGCACCCTGGTGCTCGAGGAGATCGCGCACACGGTGGCGGGGCCCTCCGAAGTCGATGACGAATTGCGGTGTTTGTTCGCCGCGTTGCAATGACGGTTCGTCCAGTAATGCCCGGCCGAAGAATTCTTCTGTACTCCTTGGAAACGGTCTCGAAAGTCCGTTTGTCCACGTAGGGCGGGCTTCCAGCCTGCCGGGTTGAGCGAATTTTCGGGACGAAATCAGAGGCAGGCAAGATGCCTGCCCTACGCTTAGCGGTAACAATTCAACGGCAACAGGAGCAAACGGAGCAAACGGAGAAAGAAGAGGCCGAGGACGACAGGAAATGCTCGCGAAGTTGGATGTCCACCATTTGGTGACGAAATGATCCGCATCCAAGACCGCGTTACGGGCTCTGTCAGTCTCTGTCTCCTCTGTGTTCTCCTGTTCGGCATTGAATAGTTGCGGTCTCGTTCACGCTCTTAGAGAGACAAATGGCGGAATCACGCCCATGTCCGAAGTGCGGCGCGCCGCTGGCCGACGACAGTTTGACCGGCTTATGTCCCCGGTGTGTCTTCAAAACCACGCTTGACCCGGCCGCTGGGAACGCGGGATTTTCGGCGGCCCCCATCGCGACCATTCGTTATTTTGGCGATTACGAACTCTTGGAAGAAATCGCGCACGGGGGCATGGGTGTGGTGTATAAGGCGCGCCAGGTGTCGTTGAACCGCACGGTCGCGGTGAAGATGCTGTTGGCCGGTCCTTTCGCGAGCACTCAATTCGTCCAGCGCTTCCACGCCGAAGCAGAGGCGGCCGCCAACCTGCAGCATCCGAACATCGTCGCCATTCATGAAGTCGGCGAGCACGGCAGCCAGCACTATTTTGCGATGGACTACGTCGAGGGCTGCGATCTGGCGGCGCTGACGCGCGCGCGACCGCTTTCTTCCACCAAAGCCGCCCGTTACGTGCGCACGATGGCCGAAGCGATCCATTACGCGCATGGACGCGGCACGTTGCATCGCGATCTCAAGCCGTCGAATGTGTTGATCGATCAATTCGACCAGCCGCGGATCACCGATTTCGGGCTGGCCAAACAGTTGCACGAAGAATCGGGTCTGACGCTCTCCGGTCAGTTGCTCGGCTCGCCCGGTTACATGGCGCCGGAACAAGCTTCGGGCCCGCGCCACCGCGTCGGCGTGGGCGCGGACATTTATTCGTTGGGGGCCATTCTTTATCATCTGGTGACGGGCCGGGCGCCGTTTTGGGCGGAGACTGTGGAAGAAACGTTCACGCAATTGCTCAACCACGAGCCGGTGTCGCCACGGGCGTTGAATCCCGGTGTGCCGCGCGATCTGGAAACCATCTGTCTCAAGTGCCTGGAAAAAGATCCCCAACGCCGCTACCCCTCCGCGTGGGAATTGGCCGAGGACCTGGAGCGTTTCCTGCGAATGATCCCGATTCGCGCGCGGCCGGTCGGTCCAGCAGGTCAATTCTGGCGGTGGTGCAGGCGCAACCGCGCGATTGCGGCGCTCACCGCAGCCATGGTGTTGGTCGTTCTTCTTGGTTTTGCAGGCGTGTCATGGCAATGGCAGCGCGCTGAGTCGCACGCGCACCGCGAGTCGCGGCAGAGGCACCGAGCGGAAACGGTGCTCGAACAACTTGAATTGAAGCGAGCTGAGGACCTGTTGCAGAACGGCCAGGCATCCGCCGGCTTGGCCTATCTCGCGCGGGTGTTGCGAAAGAATCCGACCAACGATGCCGCTGCGTTGCGGATCATTTCTACTTTGATCCAGCGCAGCTTTGCCCTGCCTCTGGTTCCGCCGCTCGTCCATGAAGGGGCGGTCACGTGGGTTGAATTCAGTCCCGATGGAACTCGCCTGGCCACCGCTTCCCTCGATGGCACAGCCCGGCTGTGGGATGCGGCAACGGGCCAGCCGATTTCAGAACCGCTGACGCACAACGGCTCCGTCAGAGTGGCTCGATTCAGTCCAGATGGAACCAAGCTCGCTACCGGGGGTGCCGACAAGACGGTTCGTCTGCGCGATCACAGGACAGGTCAGAGCATCGGGCCGACGTTAGAGCACGACAGCGAAGTAACGTCGGTCGAGTTCAGCCCGAATGGCAAACGGCTGCTCAGCATTTCCACGGATGGGAAGGTTCGCGTTTGGGACATCGAGAGCGGGCAGACCATCGGATCAGCCATTGCGCACCGTGGCCGGGTGACCGCGGCGCATTTCAGCGGTGATGGCGGACGGTTGGTCACGGCCACGAGCATCGGTGTGGCCCGAGTGTGGGATGCATTGACGGGCACGCCGATCACCCCGGAATTCAAAGAGGACGCTGGAATCCAATCTGCGCGATTCAGTCCGGACAACAGACTGGTCGCTACCGCAGGTAACGATCGGGTCACTTTTTGGGATGCAACGACTGGAAGGCCGACCGACCAACCCCTCTCCCACGCGGGAGTGGTGAATGATGTCATCTTCAGTCCCGACGGCGCGCTGATCGCCACCATCGGGCGCGACGGCACCGCGCGGATTTGGGATGCCCAATCGTTGAAGCTCAGACTCGGTCCTCTGAAACATCGCACCTGGCTCACCTCGGGCCAATTCAGTCCAGATGGTTTGCGGCTGCTCACGGTTTGCTCGGATAACACGGTCCATCTCTGGGATCTTCTCACGGGTGAGGCGCTCACGGAACCGATCCTGCCCGGCGCGACGGTGCATCAAGCCGGTTTCGATCCAAGCGGGCAAAAGATCATCACCGCATCGCAGAATAATGTGGCTCAGATTTGGGACATTCGCCCGGGACAGAGTCGTCCCAGAATCTTCAACCATGGCGCCGCGATCCGAGCCGTCCGATTCGCTCCCGACGGCGCGAGGTGGTTGGCCGCCGGCAACGATGGCGCTGTTTCGATTTGGGAAGCGGGCGCTGGAGCCTCCTCGAAGATTCGTGTTGAGCACAAAGGAGTGGTTCTCTCAGCCAGGTTCAGCCCGGACGGCCAGCGCGTTCTGACAGGTTCGATAGATAACACGGCGGCTCTCTGGGAGGCACGGACCGGGAACAATTTGCTTCGCCTGACAAACCACACCGCAAGAGTTGAATGGGCGGAGTTCATCTCGGATGGAAATCGCGTGGTGACGGCCTCTTTTGATGGAACCGCCCGAGTTTGGGAGACCAAGAGCGGACGGGAGTTGTTCGGTCCGCTCCGGCATAAGTCCCGGGTGTGGCACGCGGAGTTCAGCCCGGACGGGCAACAAATTGTCACCGCGTCAGACGACAAGCAGGCGTGCATTTGGAACGCGACATCCGGCAGGCTGATCCACGAGTTGCGCCACGATGACTGGGTGCCTTCGGCGCGTTTCAGTCCCAATGGCCGGCGGGTGGTCACCGCTTCCGCCGATCACACGGCGCGGGTTTGGGATGCTGCCACGGGCAAGTTGGTCAGCGTTTTGAAACACGCGTCCGCGCTTCGTTGGGCCGAATTCAGTCCGGATGGCCGGTTCGTCGCGACGGCTTCACTCGACAATACGGCGCGTCTGTGGGATGCCGTTTCGGGCGCGCCAGCCAGTGAGCCCTTGGATCATGGCGGAGAAGTCTCGATGATCTACTTCAGTCCGGATGCCGCCTTGCTGGCGACGACAGGTGTCAACTCCGTTGTCCGGCTGTGGCACGTCGCGACCGGCAAGCCCGCGGCGGATGGATTGAAACACGACGACGCGGTGTGGCACGCGCAGTTCAGTCCGGATGGGCGTTGGCTGGCCACGGGTTCACGAGATGGGATGATGCGGATTTGGGAAATCCCTCGGGCGGCAGCCGCGGCCCCGACGTGGCTCGCGGGTCTGGCCGAATCCGTGGGCGGCCAGTGGCTGGATGACTTCAATAATCTGCAAGCCGTCCCCACCGGCCTGTTCCACAGGATCAAGGATCAGTTGCAGGACAATGGAACCGAAAACTCAACTCACCCGTGGGTGCGCTGGTTTCTGGCGGAACGCCTCGAACGGACCATCTCGCCTTCAGCGCCGCTAAAGATCAACGATTTCGTCCGGACGCGTATTCAGGATAACCAGGGGCCAAGTCTGATCGAAGCTCTGCACTTCTCGCCAACCAACGCTCTGGCCCTGTCAAAGCTCGCGCGATGGCTCCTAAAGCAGGACCCGACTAAGTACCCTCATGGGCGGGCGGATGCCGAACGTTACCTGGACTGGGCATGTCATTGGTGTCCGGAAACGCTCGAGGCCTGGTGGGGCCGAGCGGAGTGGTTCGCTAAATCGGGTGATGACACTCGGGCAGCCGAAGCCATGGCGAGCGCGAGCAAGCTTGAGTCGAGGCCGCCGGAATTTGAGACCGCTCATGGAGAGGTGCTCGAACGATTGAACCGCTTGGCTGATGCGGAAAACGCTTACTCAAGGGCCATCTCCTTGGCGATGCCTCGCTCGCGGGCGCAAATCGATGCTCTCATTCATCGATGGAAGCTGCGCCGCGAATTGGGCCGGATGGCCGAAGCCCAAGCGGATTTTCTGGCTGCGAGGAACATTCCCGCTCGCGATCCGCAAGCGGGCCCGAACCTGATCGACCTTTCCCCATACTACAACGCTGCCTTAGACGAACACTGGCACAACCCCAAAAACCTCGGAGCTTGGAGTCTCGGGCTTTTGCCCGATGGCCAGCAAGTGTTCGGCGACGTGGCCTTTGACGTCCGTGGAGCCGTTCAACTCACGGGCAGGAATAGCCCGCAGGCTAAAGGACAATATCCGGCCAGCGTGGAAGGAATTCAGGTGCGCCGCCGCTGCCGCGTGGTGCATTTCCTCGATGCGAACGTGCGGGACAAAAGAGTTCAGGCCGGCACAGAGATTGGCAGTTACGTGATTCATTACGCCGACGGACAAACTGCTGTGCTGCCGCTAATTCACGGAGAAGACTCGATTGAAGGGCAAATCCGCGACAACGGAGTTTCCCAATTCAGCAACTGCACGATCGTCCGGTCACGAAAAACACCGAGCGGCGGTGATGTCCTGTTATTGAAACGGACATGGGAGAATCCGCGGCCGGATATTGAAATTGCCCGCATCGACTTCGGCTCGAAATTGACGCCGGTCGGCCCGCTCCTGATTGCGCTGACCGCCGAGCCGTGAACGCGCGTTTGGAAAATCCACCCCTCAGCGTAGTAATTTCCAAATTTCAAATTTGAGATTTCCAATTGTTGAGAGCCTCCTGACGTCGGCGGCTACGATTCTCTGCCCTGCTCTGAGTCCTCTGGAAATTTTTTCCCGCCTGTAATTCCGGCAGGGGGAATTCTTCAGTACTGAGTAGGAACGATTCATTTGGTTTTGGGCTGGTCCGCTTAGGCAAGCGATCAACCAGTTCCGGAGCCGAAGGAGTCAGAAAACAACCGATAGGCAGTGAAGAACAAATTGCAGTGCGGATGAACCGTCCTGCGAAAAGGTAAAAAGGAAAGGACTCAATATGTTTACCCCCATCCTAAATCAATCGCCGATCACGAAGGTTGCCAAGACCCTGATCTCGATGGCCTGTCTCGTAGCCTTGACCGCGTCCGGCGCCGCCAAAGCCAAAGCGGCGAGCAGCGGGAAGGCGACGGGCTTGAACTCAACCATTACGGAGACTGTGCCGTCGTCAACTTCGCAAGACATCGCGCAAGATACCGGAGACGTCGCCAACGACAACGATCCCAATTTCACCACGTCTCTGAGCGTTGTCATTACCACTTCGGAGACGGTGATTTCCTCGGACAAGAGGGACTTAATGGCCGATACCGGAGTTGTAACGGCTACGGGAACGACAGAAAAGGGAGTGTTATCGACCAAGAGCGTGAACCTCGCGGTGGGAACGGTCAACGCCGGGGCTTTGGGTGTGTCGGGTGTGAACTCGTCCGTGACGATCTCCGCGCTGGGAGTTGATTCTGCGTCCAGTGTCGCGGATTTAAGCCTGGTCCTGAAACATCCTGTTACTGGCGCCACCCTTGTGAGCTTATCCGCGACGGGTCTCAGATCAGCCGCCTCGGCCTCGGCCGCCGGCAAAGTCGGCGCCGCTACGGTGGATAATATTAGTCTGGTCGTCAGCAGTGAGGACCTAAATGATGAGACGGTGGTGAGCAATGAGAGAGGCATTCCACCCGCCGTCTCCGGTCACAAAATTGAATTCCCCGGCGGGTATGTCGTCCTGGAGGAAAAGATCCTGACCGGGTCCTGGATCACCGTTAATGGAGCGCACGTCTTCTTCGACAACGCAGAGACCGGCACGCATGTGGACATCATTATTG
>JACPRI010000383.1 GCA_016190065.1 Verrucomicrobiota bacterium | reverse complement strand
GACTATAGAAGGCGGCTGGCCGGCGGACAATCGGGGGGATTCGGAACCTGGCCTCCGTGAAAAGACGATGGGAACGCGCGAAGTCGCTTACGTGAAGTTGGGATAAACCCCTACGTGAGAAATCGCTCTTTGAGATTCCTCACCATTTCCACGAGCTTTTCCTGGGTCGTCGGCTTCACGGAATAGGCATTCGCTCCGAGCCCGTAGGCCTGGTCGATGTCGAGAATGTTGTTCGAGGAAGTCATGACGGCCACGAGAAGGTTCTGGAAGGCCGGCTTGCGCCGAATCCACTGCAGCACTTCCAGTCCGGTTTTGCGCGGGAGCTTCAAATCCAGGAGCACCAGACAAGGCAGGGGATACTCTTCGCGGTCCGCATACTTGCCGGTTCCTGACAGATAATGGATCGCCTCCTGGCCATCCGGGACGAGAACCAACGGATGACCCACGCCCACCTTATCGAAGGCGCGACGCATAAAGAACACGTCGTCGCCATCATCCTCGACGTAGAGAACAGGTTTCACTTTCAGCTCAGTGCAATCCCTCGATTCCACGCTACTACCCTGCGATCCTACCACACTGAGCGCCTGACTGAAAAGCCTTTCGCTGTGCCGTGCGAGTCCTCATTCATCCCGCCCGCGCCTCGCCAGGCGTCGTCACCGTTCGGTCTTGCATTCTTGCCGGTTGGCAAACGTCAGGGGGTCGGTTGACAGATGAACTCGAAACCAATTCGCGAAAATGCCGTTCGGACGCGCTGGCGGCGAAGTCGCGCCGTCCCGGACCGGCCGGAATGCGAACGTCAACGTCGCTGGCGCGCCGTTCTTTTCCGGACGAAGAGTCAGTTGAAACGCGTCGAATAGCATGTCGCCTCGTTAAATCACGCTTACGTCGGCCTCGCCCCTCCCCATCGCAGGAGGAGATCCATGTCTTGGGCTCCGATATGAGATTCTCCAAAAGAGGGGCGGGCCGCGCGTAAAAAAAGCAATCTGCAAAATCTGGCCAGGCCTTGGAGCTAAGCGCCGGTCGCCGTCGGCGATTCGACCGATCCATCATCTGCCGACTCCTCGGTAAAGAGAATTCTGGGGAGGAAAAACGGCTCGCCCGCCGTGCCTTCCTCGACGGTAATTTCGGCGGGAAAGGAGGCCGGTTGTGCTGAAAGGCGCGTCCTGTCCGTCACAACCTCTCTTTGGCGAGGCGCAGTGTGTTTTGTTTGACTCATGTGTTTGGTCATTCGTTCCCTATTGTGGCCCTGGCGCAGGACTGCCGAGCAAAGCTTCGGCTCCTTCAGGAAGCGTCCGGACGGCTTGCTCAGACCGATACTCGACTTTGGTTCTGGAGAGCACCGTGACGGAGTCCGAAATGAAGGTCATCGCGCCGCGCGCCGCCACGCCGCGCAAATAGGCGAGAATGGACGCCGACACGTGGGCCGACGACTCATGCAAAGGCCTCGCCACAAGGACGAGCGCGCTGTCTTGGCCCACCTTCTTTTCGACCCATTTCTCAACCCAGAGTTGGAAGTCCACGGGCAGCATGGAATTTCCTTCCACCGCGACCAGGATCAGATCCGCCTGCACAGCTTTGTTCGCGCCCAATTCTCCGATCGACGGCACTTGCAACACTTCGAATCTCCAGAAATCGACTTCGAACGCATAATCGTGATCCAACATTTCGACCAGATGTTGGTAAACTTGCGCCGCGTGCAACCCGCTCTCGAAGCTCTCGTAAGCTACCACGATTCGTAACGGAGGACCGTCCTCGGCGCTGGAATTAAAACCAACCTGCAGCTTTCTACTGGGAACCGTTGCCACGGCGAATACTGTAGCGGGCGCGCCATGGCTGACAATCGGGCCGAATCGGAATTCGTCTTCAAAAGAACCACTACATTGCCTAGTGGAATTGCCTAAGTCGCCACCCTCTCTCACTGCGTCTATTCGGATGGGATGGGGAGCGCACGCGCTTCGCGTGCTGTGGTCGGCGCCCTCGCCGACCACTCTGGCGCCCTCGAGTGTCACCGTTTGGTCACGGAATGACGCCTCGTTCCGACCGGCGGGGCGCCGGTCGGAACACGCGAGGCGCGTGTGCTCCCCAATCCAAAGGCATGGTTACGGCTCAGGTCATCACCCTACTTTCGCAAGTGGCCGCCCTTCCTTTATACGTGACAGAGTGCGTTGTGAACCGAGTGACCCAAGGCCCGAGCTAAAGTATGAAAATTTCTACCGGCTGTTGGGCGGGCTTGTGCGCGCTCTTGCTGAAGAGTGCCGACGCGCAGACCCGCGCGCAAATTCCCAGCCCCGGCCCGCCGGGCGGCGCGAGCGGTCCGACCGCGGTCGCCGCGCATCCTTTTCCGCTCGCGCCCAAACTGCTGCCCGAATCGCCTGGCGCCGATCCAAACCAGAACGCTTTCAAACTGCGGCTGCTGGGTGATCCGGGCAAAGCCTATGAAATTCAGGCCAGCACCAACCTCAAGGATTGGACCCCGCTCGCGACCAACCGAACGTCCCGCGACGGATTTTTCGTTTGGAGCGATTCGGGTTTCAACACTTCGCAACCGCGTTTTTACCGCGCGGTTTTGTCTGCTCTGGACGCGGTGCCCTTGAGCACCGACTTCTTCCGAGGCAGCCGAATTCTGATCAAGCCGAAACGCGGCGCGGATTTGGCCGGCTTGCACCTGCTCCTGGGCGGGCGCGTGTTGCGCACGTTCAGCGAGATGGACGGCTGGCAGGTCGTCCAGATCTCCGCCGAGAAGTCGGTGCCGGAGATCATCCTTGAGTATCGGCATAGCGGTCTGGTCGAACAGGCCGAACCGGATTACGCGGTACGCCTTTCGCGGACGCCGAACGATCCTCGATTTCTAGACGGTTCGCTGTGGGGCTTGCACAACACCGGCCAGTCGGGCGGGGTGAGCGATGCCGACCTCGATGCGCCGGAGGCCTGGGATGTTCAGTTCGAGGCCCGCGATATCATCGTGGCCGTGATCGACACCGGCGTGCGGTACACGCACGAGGATCTGGCCGCCAATATGTGGGTCAACCCCGGTGAAACGGGGAGCAATCTTATCGGCCTGGACAAAAAAGTGAACGCCCTGGACGACGACGGCAACGGCTACGTCGATGACGTTCACGGCATCAATGCCATCCTGGGGACGGGCAATCCTCTGGATGATCACGGTCACGGCACGCACTTGAGCGGGACGATTGGCGGCGTGGGCGGCAACGGCCTTGGCGGGGCCGGTGTGGCCTGGCGGGTTCGATTGATGGCCTGCAAATTCTTGAACCCGCGCGGCGAAGGCTCGATTTCGGACGCGATCACTTGCATCGATTATGCGCGCCGGCACGGCGCGAAAATCATCAACGCCAGTTGGGGATCGCCCGCGTTTCAGTCGGCAGCTCTGCGAGATGCAATCGACAGCGTGCGGCGCGCCGGCATCCTTTGGGTGGCCGCCACGGGCAATGATGGCCAGGACAATGACCTGAACCCGCTGTATCCCGCGAGTTATGACCTCGACAACATTGTCGCCGTCGCCGCGACTGAGCGCACGGACAAACTCGCGCCGTTCTCCAATTACGGCGCAACGTCCGTCGATCTGGCCGCGCCGGGCGATTTTATTTTGTCCGCGTGGAATCAGAGCAACAACGCCTACGAATATCTGCGGGGGACTTCCATGGCGGCGGCGTACGTTTCGGGCGCCAGCGCTTTGCTTCGCGCCCGCTATCCGCAGGAATCGTATTCGCAAATCAAGGACCGTCTTCTTTCGAGCATCGATCCGTTGCCGAGCCTGAGCGGGAAGTCCGTCACGGGCGGCCGCCTGAATCTGCACCAGGCTCTGACCGGAACGGCTTCCCCGTCGGTTGTGAAAGCCGAATTCACGGCCAGCCCGATGTCAGGCCCCGCGCCGTTGACGGTGCAATTCACCGATCAATCCTCCGGGAATCTCAGCCGCTGGGATTGGGATTTCGGCGATGGCGCCGCGCACAGCGGCGAACGAAGCCCCGCTCACGTGTATCATTCGCCCGGCCAGTTCACCGCAACGCTGACGGTCACGGGAACCGTGGGCTCGACTTCGAGCAAGAGCCAGCTCATCGCGGTGAATTCGGCGGTCGTCAATTATGAAATTCAACCCGCGTCGTTCAACTGGATCGATCCCGGCGCCATGTCAGCTTTGTCGCTGGGCGATGATGGAGTCAGCGGCGCAATCTCGCTTCCCTTCGACATCAGTTTTTACGGAATGACTTACCGGCAATTATTTGTTGGCGCCAATGGTTTGCTCGGTTTCGCGGCCGCCGGGCTTTCCTCCGCGGCGAACACCGACTTGCCGAATGCCACCGCGCCCAACGCCATTATCGCGCCCTATTGGGCGGACTTGAATCCGTCCCAGGGCGGCAGCGTGCGAGTCGGTGCGACCGGCACCGCGCCGAACCGTCGCTACGTAATTTCATGGGTCGATGTGCCGACGAAAGGCTCGTTGCTGGTTCAAACGCGAATGACATTTCAGGCCGCGCTGATCGAGAGCGCAAATCAGATTCTGTTTCAGTACCAGCAAATCGAGCCCAATCGTTTGCTGGGCGAACGGCAGACGAGCACAACCGGAATTGAAAACGAGACGGGCACGCTCGCCGCCAAATACACCTTCCAGGAAAATCCCGCCCGGCTGTCGAATCGCCAGGCCTTGCTGTTCGTGCCGCAGTCTTCGACACCGCCAGGCGCCTGCGCCGATGACGCGGGCCAGGTGCATTATCCCGATCTCAAAACCCTGCCGCCGTCCGAGCTGGCCATTGTGATTGAAAACAATCGAAAACTGCTGCGGTTTTCCAACGCGGCGGCCAATGCGGGCGCCGGCCCCATGGAACTGTTCCCCAAGAACAGTGCTTCAGGAACAACCGGTGAAACAGAAAGACTTTTGGTTTTAGAAAACGCAGATACAGATGAGGCCGTTGTAACAGCCCTAGAGATCTTGGGCTCATCCAGCGGCACCTTAACAACGGCAATTGATGTTTCAG
>JACPRI010000380.1 GCA_016190065.1 Verrucomicrobiota bacterium | reverse complement strand
GCGCGAGAAACTGGAAGTCGCCCGCCAACTCGCCCGCCTGAAGGTCGATGTGATCGAAGCCGGATTTCCCGTGATCAGCGAGGGCGACTTTGAGTCGGTCCAATCCATCGCCAAAGAGATCAAGGGACCGATCATCGCCGGGCTGGCCCGTTGTGTGCCCAGGGATATTGATGCCGCCGGCGCCGCGGTGAAACCAGCCGGCCGCCGCGCGCGGATTCATGTTTTTTTGGCCACGTCCAAAATTCATCGCGAATTCAAGCTCGGCAAAGCGCAGCACGAGATTCTTCGCCTCGCGGTGGACGGCGTGAAGCGCGCCAAATCGTACGTCGATGACGTCGAGTTCTCACCCGAAGACGGCTCGCGCACGGAACCGGAGTTTTTGGCCCAAGTGTGCAAGGCAGCCGTCGCTGCCGGCGCGACCACGATCAACGTCCCGGACACGGTCGGCTGGGCGGTGCCGGACCAGTACGCCGCGTTGATTGGACAACTCTACGAAGAGGTGCCCGAATTTCAATCCGGCAAAGCCATCATCAGTGTGCACTGTCACGACGATTTGGGTTTGGCCGTCGCCAATTCGCTCGCGGCGGTCAAAGCGGGCGCCCGGCAAGTCGAGTGCACGGTGAATGGAATCGGCGAACGCGCCGGCAATGCGGCGCTGGAGGAAATCGTCATGGCCATCAAGACGCGACGTGATTTCTTCGGCGGGGTCCATTGCGGAGTCAACACGCGCGAGATTGTGAAATCATCCCGATTGGTCTCCCGGATGTGCGGTTTGGTCGTGCAGCGCAGCAAGGCCATCGTCGGCGAAAACGCCTTCGCTCACGCCAGCGGCATCCACCAGGACGGCATTTTGAAGAAACGCGAGACGTACGAAATCATGGATCCGCAGGAAGTGGGCTGGGGGCAAACGGACTTGCCGCTGACCAAACACAGTGGCCGCGCCGCCGTGGCCGCGCGCTTGAAACACCTCGGGTTCAAAATGACCGACACGGATGTGAACGCTATCTTCGCGCGCTTCAAGGAAATCGGGGACAAAAAGAAATTCGTCTATGACGACGATTTGACAGCGCTCGTCGAGGGCCATATCACCGAAGTGCCGGAGACCTGGTCGCTCGATTATCTCAATGTGACCAGCGGCAGCCAGACGGTCCCGACGGCCACGGTTCGTTTGAAACGTTGCAACGGCCAAAAAACCGGGAACGAAGTCCTGCAGGACGCTGGCATTGGCGACGGGCCGGTTGATGCCACGCTCAAGGCGGTGGATCGCCTCACGAAGACGCGCGGTAGATTGATGGATTACTCCTTGCGCGCCGTCTCACAAGGCAAAGACGCGCTTGGCGAAGTGACGGTGAAAGTGGATTTCGGCGATGGAGAAATGGTGACGGGCAAAGGCGCGAGCACGGACGTGATCGAAGCCAGCGCGCGCGCCTATCTCAACGCGGTCAACCGATTCTTGTGCAGCAATCCGGAGAAGGCGCGGAAACAACCGCAGCCCTGACGCGGGCCATCGAGCACCGATCGGATAATTCGAGACTGAGCGCCGTGCATTCCCTCTCCCTCGAGGGAGAGGGTCAGGGTGAGGGTGAACGCGTGCGACAGGGCAAAGGCGTTGGGTTGGCCAACGACTCTCCCTCACCCCGGCCCTCTCCCGCTGGGAGAGGGAGGATCGATCGCCGCGTGTTTCAACCGCGCCCAAACCATCGGTTGACCAGTCGTGGTGGGCATGCTACTTAACATGGAGCCAGAGCCAACTCTTCCAAGCCATGAAAAGCGAAAACTGCTCAGCCACGCTCCAACCCATCATGCAAAACTCAAGCCGCAAATCCCCCTTGCCAGGACTCCTTGGCTTCACCTTGATCGAACTCCTTGTCGTGATCGCCATCATTGCGATCCTGGCGGGCATGTTACTGCCGGCGTTGGCTCGGGCGAAGACGAAGGCAACCAAAACGCTCTGCGCGAGCAACTGCAAGCAGTGGGGCATTTCCATCAACATGTATGCCGGGGACGCGGACAATTCATTTCCCGACAACAGCCAGGGTTACCACTTGAGCTGGATGATGCCGAGCATGAGCAATTTCTGGATCAACTACCTGATGCCGAATACGCGGGGCAAAGGCAAAAGCGAACGCCCCCCAACCCACGTGCTGTTCTGCCCCACCGATAAATGGCACCGCGCCTACGAGCAGGACAATGTTCTTACGGACAATCAGCCGCAGTTGCTCGGTTATTTCTATTTGCCTGGGAGGAGGACTTTGGATGGCGACACGGCCGCGCAAGGAACCAAAGAATGGTTTACGCGTGTGAAAATGGGGGACCGCTATTCCCAGGCTCCTATACTAATCGACCGCCTACAAGGAATCGGGCCGCAAACGACGAACGTCTATGATCCGCGTCTGACCTGGACCACGGATTACAACGGGAAGAAAGTCCTGACCGCAGTGCATCGCCGGTCCAACGGAGCGCCGGATGGGGGCAACTTCCTCTTCGAGGACGGCCATGTGGATTGGATCAACGGGAAACGCGTCAGCCTCGGCGCCGCGGTCGGTTCGTGGATGTGCTTCTTCAAAATCCCGATATCGGATTAACGGGCCGCAACTGCCTTGCGGTCGTAGCTGCGTTCTGGAGAGTGGCCGGTTGATCCAGGCCTTCAACGGTCACTTCTGATACCAGGTGCCATCGGGCTTGAGGACATAGACGGAAGGAGGAACAGGTTCTCTCTTTGGAAGATCCAAATTGGCGAGCTTGAAGACCCCTCGTGCGGTGACTGAAACCGCTACGACAAACAAAATCGCGGCTAAAGGCTTGACCCAGGTTCTGGCACGCGCAGGTTTCCATTGCCGAGGCCTCGAAATGTGAAGTTGCGTCCGGCATTCGACGCAGCGTGAAGTGCCCCGATAATTCGGATGGCCGCAATGGGCGCAATAAATCAGGAGATGCCGTTCGCAATTCTGGCATGACGCCGCGTCGCCGGGGTTATGATGCCCGCACTTGTTGCAGACAATCTCGGAGAGCGGCTCCAACAGAGTGAACGGATCTATGGTTTCAGTTTTCATCGAGGCGAGCTGGATCAAACCATGCCAACTCCAAGGCCGCAACACCAATTCACACACCAATTCCCCGCCTCCGGCTCAATGAGGGTAACCGCGAATGGACTCGAATAGACGCGAATTGGAAACGCCTTCGCTGGTTTGCGAGCCCGTTCGTTGCGCTCAGTTTGCGTGCGTTGGCGTGCTTACTGGAAACGGCACGTCAGCCGCAAAAGGTCACAGCGTGGCGCAGCCGCAACCGAACGAGCGAGCCGCAAAAGAACGGAGAGATCGCAAAGATTTCCGGTCTGCTCTTTGAGTTCCTTGTGCTCTTTTGCGGCTAATCAAATGTTGGATTCAGGTTCATTCGCGGTTGATCCGGGCAGATTCAAAGAAAAAAGCGCGGCTGAACCAGCCGCGCCGTTGGACGTGATAGAGTGCAGGCGAGCGTTACGGCTTCTTCCATTTCTCGATCATCGCGATGACAGGCTTGGGCCCGTGCCCGTCGTAGCCGACTTCCTGACCGAGTTTCTTGCCGTCGCCGTCCAGGAGCACCATCGTGGGAAACCCTTCGATCTCGAACTGCCGTTTGAGGGCTTCATTGGCTTGTTTCAACGCTTCGCTCTGCCGTTTCTTCATCGGGAAATCCACCTTGACCAGCACCAGATTCTTTTTGGCGTAGCCGATGAATTCCTTCGATGAATACACTTCCTTGTCCAACTTGATGCACGCGCCTCACCAGTCCGAACCGGTGAAATCGAGGAGCACCATTTTCTTTTCCGCCTTGGCTTTGGCTTGCGCCTTGGACAAGTCGGTTAGCCACTGAGCTTCAGCGGCGCCAGCCTGGAGCAGGACGAAACCCGCGACCAGACCGAACAAGGTTTTTTTCATGCGTTTCCTCTCATTTCTGCCGTGAGCTTTTGCCGATTGCCCACGACCGGGGGGACGGTAACGAAGCGTGCGGAGACAGGCAAGAACCTAGATTCCACATTCCACGCGAATCCCAGTTTACTTTCCGTCGTGCGTCGTCAATGCTGAGCCCAACACTTCAACGGAAAGGAAACTCAATGTATCTGGATGGCAAAGTTTGTCTGATCACCGGCGGAACGCGAGGCATCGGTGCGGCTGCCGCAATCGCTCTGGCGCGCAAAGGCGCGGCCGTCGCCATCGCCGGACGAACCCCAGACGACGACGCGACACAAACCCAGCGCACGATTGAGGGGCTGGGACGCCGCTGCGAACTGATCCTGGCCGACTTCGCCAAACCCGCGGACGCAAAACGGTGTGTCGATGAAACCAGGAAACGGTTGGGGGAAATCGACGTTTTAGTCCATTCGGCCGGCGGACCGGTCAATGGGCGCCTCTTCGAGATCACTCCGGAGATCTGGAACGCCGCTTTTGATATCCATGTTCACGCCATTTTCCACCTGTGCCGGGAGGTGATTCCCGCGATGCAGAAGAAAAAAGAAGGCGCGATCATCCTGATTTCCTCAACCGCCGGCATCCGCGCGCTGCCCACCAACATCGCCTATCAAGTGGTGAAAGGGGCGGTGCCTCACTTTGCGCGCGCGCTGGCCCGGGAATTCGCCGACGACAACATCCGGATCAATTGTGTGGCGCCCGGCGTGGTCCGCACGCGGTTTCACGCGAACATGACCGAGCAGCAGAAGAAGTTGAACCTGGAACACCGCATTCCGCTCCACCGCGAAGGGAAGCCCGAACAAGTCGCGACGCTCATCACGGAGTTAGTGGAAAACGACTATATCACCGGCGAATCATTCACCATCGACGGCGGATTAACCATGCGCATCGCGTGAGGGATTCACCCTGAGCGTCTTCTGCGATTGTTCGATCGGGCATTGAGCTGCGAACCAGATGCGGTCTTCTCCCTCTCCTCCTCGGTCGAGGAGAGGGCCGGGGTGAGGAGTCGCTGGGTTTCGCTCGTCGGTTGATGGAAAGTGGTCTCCGTTCGCTTTTTGACTTATTCATGCTGACTCATCAGCCAAAGCCGCCCTTGAATCTCAGTCTCGAACGCCATCAGATTGAAATCCAGCGCAATAAAAGCGCCTGGGAGCGCAAGCCGGTTCTTCGACAGATCTATGCGAGTTTTTACGAACGGATCGCCCGGCTCATCGATCGGTCGATCGCGGGAAGAATCCTCGAGATCGGCTCGGGCATCGGGAATCTGAAGTCGCAGTTGCCGGACGCGCTGAGCAGCGACGTCTTCTTCAATCCGTGGCTGGACGTGGTCAGCGACGCTTACGAGATTCCCTTTGCCGGCGGCACGATTTCGCACCTGGTGCTTTTCGATGTGTTCCATCACCTGGAGGCGCCAAAATGTTTCCTGAAGGAAGCGCGGCGGGTGCTGAACGCGAGAGGCAGATTGATTCTGTTTGAACCTTACATCAGCGGTTGCAGTTTTCCAGTGTACCAATGGGTGCATCCTGAACCAGTGGCCTGGCGCGCGGAGATCAATTTGACGGAGTCGTTGCCGCGGCCGCGCAACTATTACGCTGCGCAGGGAAACGCCACCCGCGTTTTCTTTCGGCGCGAGTGTCCTCCGTTGCTGGACGGCTGGACGATCCTTCATGGAGAAGCGCTCGCCAGCTTCAGTTACCTGCTCTCGGGCGGCTTCAGCAAACCTTGCTTTTATCCGAGAGGCTGCCTCCATTGGCTGCAACGGCTGGACCAAGTTCTGTCGAACTGGCCGAAGGTTTTCGGCGCTCGATGCCTGGTGGCCTTGACTCCCACTGGCGCCAAATGAGATTCAGCCTCCGTTAACTTCGTTTCCTTGTGTTAAGTCCAACGCGGATTCAGAGAAGTTGCTTGCGCTGGTCGTGAGCGAAGGGCTAAGTTCTGCGCAGAATCAGGCGCCTCCTTAGCTGTTCTGCCTTGCTTTGCATGAAACGAAACGCCGGCCTTGCCTTGGTGCTCTTTGCGACCTGGTTGCCGCTTTCCCAAAGATCCCCATTGCAGGCCGCTCAGCCCCGCTCGTTCAACTTCGAGAACGACATCAGCCCGCTCCTGAATCGGTTTGGCTGCAATGCCTCGTCCTGCCATGGCAAAGCCGAAGGGCAGAATGGCTTCAAGCTCTCTGTTTTCGGCTACGATCCGGCGGCCGATCACAAGGCGCTCACGATGGAAAGCCGCGGCCGAAGAGTGTTTCCGGCGGCGCCCGAACAAAGTTTGCTGTTGCAGAAGATGTCCGGCGCCATGCCGCACGGCGGCGGCACGCGCATTCTCCCCGGCACCGCCGAATACGAGATCGTCCGCGACTGGATCGCCGCCGGCGCGCCGTTTGGGCAAACCTCCGATCCCAAAGTCAAAGAGATCGAAGTCAATCCCACCGAACGCGTGTTATCCATGAAGGCGCGGCAACCGCTGCGCGTGACCGCGATCTATTCCGATGACCGCCGCGCGGACGTGACGCACCTCGCGCAATTCCAGTCGAACAACGAAGTCGTCGCCCGCGTGGATGAGGAAGGACTGATTTCGGTGGCCGACGTGCCCGGCCAGGCGGCGATTATGGCGCGCTACCTGAGTTCGGTCGCCGTGTCCCAGATTCTGGTGCCGCGCGCCGAAACCCTCGGTCCATTTCCTACCTTGCCCGAGTTCAATTTCATCGACCGGCTCGTCGATCAAAAACTGAAGAAACTGAATATCCGGCCCTCCGAGTTGTCGGAGGACGCGGAGTTTCTCCGCCGGGTTTATCTGGACATCATCGGTACGCTCCCGACGCCGACCGAAGCGCGTAGATTCTTGATGAATCCGCGCGTGGATCGCCGGGCGCGGCTCGTCAATGAATTGCTCGAACGGCCCGAGTACGCGGATTACTGGGCGTTGAAATGGGCGGACGTGCTGCGCGTCGATCGCCAGGTGCTCGGACACAAGGACGCCTATGCTTACTACCGCTGGATTCGAGAGCGAATCGCGTCGAACACGCCGTTCGACAAGATGGTCCGTGAATTGATCACGGCGGAGGGGCCTATTGACGAAACGCCGCCCGCCAATTTTTACAAGCTCTTCTCCAAACCGGGCGAAATGGCCAGCACGCTGTCGCAGGTTTTCCTCGGCGTCCGCATCGCGTGCGCGGAATGCCACCATCATCCGTTCGATCGCTGGAGCCAGAGCGATTACTACGGCATGCAGGCGTTCTTCCAGCCCGTGAGCCGAAAGAAAGGCCCCGTCGGCGAGATGTTGCTCGTGACCGGCCAACCGGAAGCCAGGAACCCGCGCACCGGAGAAATGATCCGGCCCCATCCACTGGGAGGAGTCACTCCGCCGACAGACACCAACGCCGATCTGCGCCGGTCCCTGGCCGCGTGGTTTACGGCGGCGGAGAATCCGTGGTTCGCGCGAAATTTGGCGAACCGCCTGGTGGCGCACTTTCTGGGGCGAGGGTTGGTCGAGCCGGTCGATGACCTGCGCGCCACCAATCCTCCCAGCAATCCGGAATTGCTCGACGCGCTCGCCCGCCACGCGGTCGAAGCGCAGTTCGACGTGAAGTCTCTCATCCGAACGATTGCCGCCTCGCGGACGTACCAACTCGCTTCGCATCCGAACGAGACGAACGAACCCGATGAGCAGAATTATTCGCGCGCGCTCTTCAAGCGCCAGCCGGCCGAAGTGTTGCTCGACGCGGTTTGCCAGACGACCGGCACGGGGGAAAAGTTCCCCGGCGTGCCGGCAGGCTACCGCGCGATCCAGGTTTGGGACAGCGACGTGTCGCATTACTTTCTGAAACTCTTCGGCCGGCCGGTGCGCAAGACTGCTTGCGAATGCGAGCGGAACGCGGAGGCCAGCATCGCGCAAGTTCTCCATCTGCTCAACTCGCCGCAAGTCCATGCGAAATTGACGCACGAGCAAGGCAGCGTCGCGAGACTGACCGGCCTAAACCCGGACAACGGGAAGCTCACGGAGGAACTTTACCTGACGTTTTACAGCCGATTTCCGACGGCGAAGGAACGGCGTAGCGCGGAGAAATATCTGACCGAATCCGGCAGCGACCGGCGGCACGCCGCCGAAGACCTTGCCTGGAGCATGCTCAACTCTATCGAGTTTGTTTTTAACCACTAAACAATCATGAAACAAATCTATCGATACTGTGACGGGATCGACCGGCGCGACTTCCTGCGAATTGGCGCGGTCGGCTTGCTCGGAATTGAATTGAGCTTGCCCGCCCTGCTCGAACGGCAAGCCCGGGCTGCCGGCGCATCCGGCCCAAAGCGCGACGTGTCGGTCATCTGGGTCTTCCTCAAAGGCGGGATGAGCACGATCGATACGTTCGACCTCAAACCGGACGCGCCTTCCGATATTCGCGGCGAGTTCAAGTCGATCCCGACGCGCATTCCCGGACTCCACGTCAGCGAACATCTGCCGAAGGTCGCCGGCCAGATGGACAAGTTCTCGCTGGTCCGGTCCTTCGGCCACCGCAACGCGGATCACGGTCCAGCCGATCACTACATGCTCACCGGGTATCACCCCATCGCCGGATTCAATCCGAACCTGAAGCCGAACAATCAATACCCGTCGTTTGGCTCGGTCATCGGGCACAAGCTGGGTTCGCGCAGTTCGGTGCCGCCCTATGTGTGTCTGCCCATCCTGCACGCCAGCGCAGGCTCGGCCTTCCTTGGACCGTCGGCGGTCCCGTTTGTCATCGAAGCGGATCCCAGCGCGCCCAGCTTTTCCGTGCCGGACCTTGCGCCGCCGATGGCGTTGGACGCTTCGCGGCTCGCGGCTCGACGCGAACTTCTGGCCAGCGTCGATCGCTACCAGCGGGCCGCCGAAGTCAGGGCCAATAGCACGGCTCGGAGCGTGAGTGTCTTCGGCCAAAGAGCCTTTGACCTGATGACTTCGCCGGAGGCGAAGAAGGCGTTCGACATTGCGGAGGAGCCGGAAAAGCTCCGTGATGAATACGGGCGGCACACGCTCGGGCAAAGTTGTTTGATGGGGCGGCGGCTCGTCGAGGCCGGCGTGCGTTGCGTCATGATCGATCACTCGAATTGGGACACGCACTTCGACAACTTCACGATCATGAAGACCCAATTGCTTCCCAAGTTCGACGCGGCCATTTCCACGCTGTTTCGCGATCTCGCCGACCGAGGGTTGCTCGAATCGACGCTCGTCATCATCAGCGGCGAGTTCGGCCGTACGCCGCGAATCAATAAGGACGCGGGCCGAGATCACTGGAGCAAATGCTTTACCCTGGCCATTGGCGGGGGCGGCATCCAAGGCGGGCGCGTCGTGGGAACGAGCGATGCCTGGGCGCAGGAACCGGCGGAGAATCCGTACGGGCCGGAGGATCTGGCTGCGACGCTGTACCACTTGCTTCGGATTGATCCGAAAGGCGAGCTGCGGACGCCCGAGGGCCGGCCCATCGCGCTCTCGAACGACGGCCGGATTATTCGCGAATTGGTGTAGCCGCGGCATGCAACGCGAAGAACCATGTTTTGTGTGAGTCAAGCGGAATGAAAGTGACGAGCGCCTCTGGGGTGGGTTCATGGTCCCAATGCACGATCTGATGGTGGTGACGTGTTGGTTGGTTGTCGCCGCGCACGCCGAGGAACCTTCGGTCTCCTACATTTTTCCCGCCGGCGGTCAGCGCGGCGCCGAAGTGCAGTTCAAAGTCGGCGGTCATTATCTCCACGGCGAGGCTTCCTTTGAGATGCTCGGACCGGGAATCGCCGCCGCAAGCAAGATCCGGGAAACGAACACCGTCTGGTTCGAAGGGCCGATCATTCCATTGCCCGCCTCACAGAACGTCGAAGATTACCCCAAGGACCACGCCGGCGAAGTCAAGATCGCGGCGAATGCCGAGTTGGGCGTGCGCTACTGGCGGGTTTGGACCTCGCAAGGCGCCACACCGGCGAGACCGTTTGTCATTGGTGATTTGTGGGAGTTGATCGAGGCTGAAATCGAAGGCAATCCCATTCCGACCGAGGTCAAATTGCCGGTCACGATCAACGGACGAATCTTTCCACGAGAAGACGTGGACATCTGGACGTTCCCGGCTCGCGCGGGGCAGGAGATCACATGTGACCTGTGGGCCAGACGTCTCGGATCGCCGTTGGAAGCAAGGCTGGAGGTGCGAGGGCCGAAAGGACGGCACCTGACGGAGGCCGTCGCGCCGCAAGGCGCCGACCCGCAACTCTCCCTAAGAATTCCGGAAGACGGCATGTATCAACTGCGCATTCACGACATCAGCTTCGGCGGCCTGCAGCATTATGTGTATCGCCTGACGCTGACCGCCGGCCCATTCGTGCAGGCGATCTTTCCCTTGGGAGGACGGCGAGGCACGAAGCTGCAAATTCAATTGCTCGGAAGCGCGTTGCCCTCCGCGCAGGTGGCGTTGGACGCGCCGGCCAACGCCGCAAATTCATTTCTCATGCAATTGATGCTGGGCAACTCGCGCTCGAATCCGGTCGTGTTGGAGGCCGATGATTGGCCGGAGAGCCTCGCTTCCGCCAAATCGCTTTCCGAAGGGCTGAAGTTCGAGCTGATCGAACTGCCGGTCATACTGAACGGGCGCATTGGGTCGCAGGGCGAAAGCCATTTCTGGCCGGTTCGACTCTCGAAAGACCAGGCGTACGAGTTCGACTTGCGCGCCAGCCGGCTCGGCAGTCCGTTGGACTCCGTGTTAACGCTGCTGGATGCCAGCGGCAAACAGCTCGCCCAGAACGATGACATCGGCGGCGAGCAGACCGATTCGCGGTTGACATTCAAGGCACTTGCGGACGGCGCACATGTCCTGAACGTCAGAGAGCGCTTCGGCACACGGGCTGGGCCGCAATTCAGTTATCGCCTGCGCGCCGCGCCGCAGCCTGAACCGGACTTCCAACTCAAGCTCGCGACGGATGCCGTGACCGTGGTGCGCGCGGTCGCGAGCCTCAGCGAGGAGCAAAAGAAAAACCGGCCACAACCGAAACCGGCCCAGCTTCGGATCGACGCGGAACGAATCGGCGGTTTTGCGAGCGAGATTGAACTTTCCGTGGAGGGGATTCCGCAAGGCGTGAGTGTGAAAGGAAACAAAATCGCCGAGAAGCAGGCCAAAACAGAGTTGCACTTCGCCGCGGCGCCGGAAACAAAGATCGGCCCCACGCACGTCTGGATTCAAGGCCTGGCGAAGATCAACGGGAAGACTGTCGAGCGAGTGGCGCAGTTGGCCGTGCCGCGAGGCCAGCCGCCGTTGGACCAGGTGTTGGTGGTGGTCGCGATGCCGACGCCTTTCAAAATCCGCGGCGAATACTTGTTTGCCTACGGAATTCGAGGGTCCGTTTATCGGCGCCAGTATTTTCTGGATCGGAACGGTTTCGCCGGCCCGATGACCGTGCGGTTGGCGGATCGGCAGGTGAGGCACCTCCAAGGCGTTCACGGCCCCGTGATCATAGCAGCGCCGGACGCGACCCGGGTTGAATATCCCTTGAACTTGCCCCCGTGGATGGAAATTGGCCGCACGAGCCGCTCGGCCGTGATGGCTTCCGGAGTCGTCACCGACCGCGACGGAACGGAACATATCGTCAGCTACAGCTCCGGGGAACAGAACGACCAGATCATCGCGGTCATCATGGAAGGGTTGCTGAGCCTCGAAACGGATCGCCGATCTGTGCTGGCTGCGCCGAATTCCGTGAGCGAAATACACGTCCGGGTTCAGCGGGACAAATCACTCGCGGGCGTGGACGTGAAGGTGGAACTGATCGCGCCTTCACATTTTCACGATATCGTCGCGAAGGGCGTGACGATCCCGGCGGGCGCAGCCGAAGCAAAATTGCGAGTCCATTTTGGGATCCAACCCGGCCCCTTCAACATGCCGGCGACGGTCCGTGCGAGGACATCGGACCCTGGAAACCTTCACGTCGCCGAGGCGCCGCTGGAGTTCGTCGCTCCCCCCGGAGCCAGCGCCGAGTAATCACGTCGCGGAGGCAAACGCCTATTGATCTCCCCCCGCGTGCAGCCGCGCCAGGCGCCAAATTAGATTCGAAACCTCTGATACCCTCCGTCCCCTCCCCTCCCCTTACCCGCCGCCAACTCCTCGGTCGCGCCAGCGGCGCGGGGATCGGCACGCTGTTCTTGCGCAATGGCATTGGCCGGGCAGACACTCCCGCCGCGAACGTCGAAGATCGCGGATCGAAATTGCGAATTGCCAGGCTGCGCGGGTTCCGTGTCGGGACGAAAGCCTACGTCAAAATCGAGACGGCCCAACAGATTACCGGTTGGGGCGAGGTGGCGGGCCTGGAGCCAGACGTCGCGGTCACTTTGGCGCAGTCTCTGTTCGAGTTGCTTGACGGGGAGAATCCGACGCGCATCGAGCATTTGTGGCAGAAGCTGTACCGGTCGCATCGTGACATGCGAGGTGGACCGTTCATGACCCACGTGATTTCCGCGATCGACATGGCGCTTTGGGATATTACGGGCAAAGCGTGGGGTGTGCCGGTG
>JACPRI010000038.1 GCA_016190065.1 Verrucomicrobiota bacterium | reverse complement strand
CGCTCAGCTTCAGAAACTCCTGCGTGGTCACGTTTGCAGCACCTCGATCAAATGCCGCAATTCCTCATCGATCTCGGCCGGCGTGGATACCGTGTGGGCGATTTCTGTGCGGAGGAGTTGGCGAAAGGTGGCCTTGAGCCGGTGCAGTTCCACGCGCAGGGCGCCTTCGCTGATGCCCAATTCGCGCGCGACCTCGGCATAAGGGCGTTTCTCGTAGTCGCCGGGAAGGAAGCATTGCAATTGCCGGAAGCGTTCCTCTTTTCCCGCGCTTTGATAGTGTTCCCGCAATTGCTCCTTCACCCGGTCCAGCAAGGTGGTCCCCCAGGTCCGCTCGAACAACTTCTCCGGGCTGAGCTGCGTGGCCGGTTCGAGGTGATACCGCTGTTCGGCGGCCAATTCATCCAGCGAAATGTGGACCCGATCACCGCCCCGTTTGAGCGCGCGCTCCCGGTCGCGCTCGTGCGACAGGAAATGCTTGAACGCGCCTAAAAGGAACCAGCGGAACTTGCCTTTGTCCGGGTCGGCGCGGTCGAGGTAATTCCGCTCCAGGAGCCGGGCGAAGAATTCCTGGGCCAAATCTTGGGCATCGTGCGGAGAAGCTCCTTGCCGGCGGGCGAAAGCATAGAGGGGATACCAATAGCTTCGACAGAGCAGCGCCAAGGCGTCGAGGTGTCGAGTCGAGTGTTCGTTGCCGGCGTGCAAGACGACCGTCCACCGCGTCGTGGCGAAAATGGGTGACTGGGGCAGACTGGCTGTGGTTGTCGAGTCGTGCGTGTCGCTCATACCGGTGCCGAGTGAGGTGCTGGACTTATACGCGAAAGGGCGCCGTGAGCCAAGTGATTCAATCTCACCTGGAAGCAACCTTGCAACCTTAACGCCGGCGTGACTTAGCAAGCCAGGTGTGCCATGATCCATTCATGAACACTCTCGTGACACCCGCAGAATGGGCGGAAGGTTCGTCCATTCAGGCGTTCGCGCGTGAGACCGTTGACCAATGGTCTGAGCTGTGCCAAAAGTTCCTGGACCGACAGCGGGCTGATATTCTGATGGGAAATCCTTCGCCCGAGCAATTGGAACAGCATTGCACGGCCCTGAAGTGGATGCTTCGGTTTGCCCGCGCGCTGCACCTCGCCGCCTCGGATCCCGATTACCCAGACAGGCGCATCGCCGACGAATTAGAAGGCCGATTGATCCAACTGGAACATTCGTGGCGAATGATTCACGACCGGATGTCTGGCCCCGAGGCAGACCAGTTGTTGAAGAAAGTGTTTCCGGGATGAATCCCGAACTGGAGGCACTGGTCCTCGCTCTGGAGGCCGTGCTTCAAGCCAAGAACGGCGAGGAAGCGAAACGGTTGGACGCAATTTATGAATCCCGACTTGACGATCTGTTGGCACGGCATCCAGGACTCTTGCGGGAAAAGCTGATTCGGGCCGTGGACTTCGCTCATGGGAATTGGTTGCGCGCGAAGCGTCAACCTCCCACGCTCCCGCCGACGGCATAAATCCGGTCTTTCCCTATCAGAGTAGAGTGATATCTGAGCCAATTCAGATGAACGTAGAACGGGATTTGTTTTTCTTCCTCTGCCTCGCGGGTCTGCTGCCGTTGCTGGCCAAGCGTAACCTTCTGCGAACATGGGCTTGGGTTCCTGTGGCGGTCGTGGGCTCATCCATGCTTTTGTTAGGTCTCGTTTGGAACAATCTGAAAAATCAGCAAGCCAAGGTCCAGTCTGCAAAATTCATGCACGTGCCGCGTCAAGAACGACAGAACGGCTACGTCACCTCCGATCATTGCCAGGCTTGCCATCCGGACGAATATGACAGTTGGCATCGCAGTTTTCATCGGACCATGACGCAGTACGCGCATTCGGATACGATCGTAGCCGACTTCAATGACGTGAAGCTCGACGCGCGCGGCGAACAGTTCTGGCTGCAGCGCCGCGGCCACGAGCTTTGGGTGGAAATGCCGGACCCGGACTGGAAAGCGGACCAATCGAGCCGGAACCGGAACATGGATTGGAACAGCTTAACCAACGCGCCGCGCGTTTGGAGACGCGTGAGCATGGCGACCGGCTCGCATCATTTGCAGAAGTTTTGGGTGCCAAGCCAACGCGGCAATTTGCAGTACGACCTTCCTTTCACCTGGTTGATCGAGGACAAGCGCTGGGTGCTGCGCGAAGATTCCATCGTGCGCGACCCGAAGCTTCCTCTGCTGGTTCAGGTCTGGAATATGAACTGCATCAAATGCCACTCGACCGGCGCGCAACCGCGGCGCGACCCGAAGAGTGGATTGATGGAAACGCGCGTTGGAGAAATGGGCATCGCCTGCGAAGCGTGCCATGGTCCCGCAGAGGAACACGTCAAAGCGCATCGTCAGCCGGTGCACCGGTATCAGACCCGGTTCGGCAAGCCGGACCCGACCATCGTCAACCCCGCGCATTTGCCGCCGAAAAAGGCGTCCGAGGCTTGCGGCCAGTGCCACGCGATCAAGGTGAACCTGGACAAGGACTGGGAACACACCGGCTCGCAATACAAGCCGGGAGGCGAACTGGAGAAACACATGGCGCTGGTGCTCCCGGCCAAAGGATCAACCATTCCCGGTCTCGCGGAGGCGATGAAGGAGTCCGAGGAAGTGCAGCACTTTTTCTGGCGCGACGGCATGGTGCGCATCGCGGGCCGCGAGTACACGGGCATGGTGCAATCGCCCTGCTATGAGCGCGGCAACCTCACCTGCTTCTCCTGCCATTCGTTGCATCAGAGCGATCCGAACGATCAACTGGCTCAAGGCATGAACGGGAATCAGGCGTGCCTCCAATGCCACACTTCGTTTCGAACCCGCATCACCGAGCACACGCGGCATCGCGCCGATTCCACGGGCAGCGAATGCTACAATTGCCACATGCCGCACACGAACTGGGGACTCCTCGGCGCGATTCGAAGCCACCAGATTTCCAGTCCCACAGTCCAAAGCAGCCTGCAAACCGGCCGGCCCAATGCGTGCAACCTGTGTCACCTCGACAAAACGCTGGCCTGGACGGCGCAGTATTTGTCGGAATGGTATCAGACTCCGGCGGTCAAGCTCGACGGAGACGACGCGTCGATCTCGGCCGCGGCGCTGTGGGCGTTGAAGGGCGATGCGGCGCAACGCGCGCTCATGGCCTGGGCCATGGGCTGGGAACCCGCGCGACAAATCTCGACTCAGCGTTGGATGGCGCCGATCCTTGCTCAACTGCTCGACGATCCGTACAGCGCCGTGCGTTACCGGGCAGGCCGCGCCCTCAAACAAATCCCCGGCTTCGAGAACTTCGCTTACGATTACGTCGCTGCTGCGCCGGATCGTTTGCGAGCTCGCGAGCGGGCTTTGGAAATCTGGAATAAGGCGCCCACGCTAAGACCGGATGGGGCCGGGCAGGAAGTGTTGTTGCATCCAGACGGCCGGAGCGACCGGGACAAGTTCGGGAGGCTTCTCCAGCAGCGCAACGATCGCTCGGTGTCCATCATCGAGTGACGCTCATCCGCCTCAGAACGCCCTCTGCGCTGTTGCAGCCGCATTGTTGACCGGTTGCCATTTTGTCGGTATTTGTTTGCCACTATGTCAACGACCGTCAGTTCCCCGAAGCTTCCCCATCCGAAAACCAAACGAAAGGAACCGGGACGAGTCACTCTGAACGATCTGATCGCGATGCCCGATGCAGCAGCCCTCGAGACCCTGAAGCGCGGTTTGCCGAGCCGGCTGGTCCGCGAGCTAGCCGAGCGGCTAGAACTCCCGGTGGAGGCGATGGCGGGACCGCTGCAATTGACCCTCAGAACGCTGCATCGGCGGCTTCAGGAAGGAACGCTGGCTCTCGCTGAGAGTGAACGGATTCTGGCGTTGGGGCGCATTCTGGCTCGCGCCATCGCCGTGCTGGGAGACGAAACCAAGGCGGTTCACTGGCTCCATTCTCGGATCCCAGCTTTGGACTCAAAGACGCCGCTCGACTGCGCGTGGACATGGATCGGCATTCGGCAGGTCGAGACTGAGCTGGGACGGATTGAGGATGGCGTTTATTCATGAGGCTCACCGCCTTCCGGCTTTGTGCGCGGAATTACGCGGACCGGGCATTCTCAGGCGAAGGCGCACGCCGATGGGGCGGACGTTAGAATCCGCCGGTATTCCGGTCATTTACGCTTCAGGAACCCTTTCATTGGCTTGCCTTGAGTTCCTGGCCCATTTTTCGTCGGCGGCGGATACGCCTGAGCTGGCCAGTTTCCGCTTGGAATTCGATTCCCGATTGGCGACGGATCTCTCGCAGTTGCCCGTGGATTGGAGGAAGGCGCTGGCGCCCAAAAGCACGCAAGCGCTGGGAGAACATTGGTGGCGCGCCCGCACATCCGCCGTGCTGCGCGTGCCCAGCGTCATCATTCCCAGTGAACAGAACTTCTTGTTGAATCCGTCGCATTCGGATTTCCGCCAGATCACGATCGGCGTGGCAGAACCATTCAAACTCGATCAGCGGCTCTGGCGGACATAATGCCCGGTCAAGCGAGTTACTTGATGCGGCGCACTTGGCTCTCGGACTGTTCGAGTGCTTCCTGGGCAGGGCGGAAGTCGGGAGCGATGCGATGCGCTTCGCGAAATTGTTCGACGGCCTGATCCAGCTTCCCCGCTTTCATGAGCACATCGCCCAGAGCGAGTCTGGCCATCAGAAGCTTCGGATAAAGTTTCACGACCGTTTCATACTGAGTGATCGCTTCTTTATAGTCCTTTGAGTCGGCCAGCAAACCGCCGAAGTTATAGAGCAACTGCCAGTCGTTGGTTTTTTGGGCGAGGGCCTGGCGATAGACCCGGATGGCTCGCTCCAAATCCGCACGGCGAAAATTGCTCAGGCGGTTCGACACAGAAAGCTCCGCGCGGCGCTGTCTCTCCGCGTGTTCCAGTTGATCGACGAACGGCGGTTTGGCTGTCATTCGAGCCATGGCGTCGGCGACGTTGAATTCATCCCAACTCGTGAAAGCGAGGGCGGCGGCACATTCTTTCAGCGTCGGAGCCGGCTTCGCAGGGGAACTCAGTGCGAGCGCTTTCTCGACCGCGTCCCGAACCGTTTGCGCCAGGAGATAATCGCCCTCGAAAGTGAAATGAACGTGATCGTTGAACAACTTCTCTCCGGGAATTTTGTGGTCGCTCAACGGGCTTTCTTCAAACGCTTGCTCGGCATCGACGAGGAAAAGCCCTTCGGCTTCACGCCCTGAAGCCATGTGCCGGGCGATGTCGTTGATTCGGCTGTCGGAGCGAAATTGCATCGCGTCCCGATCCCGCGCCTGGCGGTAGTGTTCGCGCGCTTGGTTGAACTGGCCGGTCGCGGCGTAACAGCGCCCAAGCCGGAAATGAAGTTCGGCGAAATGATCGTCCAGGCGCAACGCCTCGGTGAAATGCTGCATGGCCTTTTCGTGCTGGCCGCTTTTTTCGGCGGCGACGCCTTCGGCGTAGGAAGCTTCCCAACGATTCTTCTCCGGCTCGGTCAGACTCGCGCGGTGCAAGGAGCCGAGCGGCGGGAAATCCTTCAGGTTCACCGCCACCGTAGAGACGATCGCTTTCGCTCCGGCCTCCCGGATCGCGCGGCCGATGTCCTCGAGATTTGCGCGGAAATTATCATAGACCGCTTGCCGACGCGGGTGGTCGGCCGCGAGGCGGTGTCGCCGGAAGTATTCCGCGTCTTGCTGGCGCGGATTTGAAGCCTCGGATTTTTGCGCCAGTCGAATCGTCGATTCCAGCCACTGGGCCGTGCGGGTGGACTTCATCCATTGGCCCAGCCGGAGCAATCTTAGATACGGAGTGACGTTGAACCCCGTGGGATCAGGGGCGTGCAACCCGATCGCTTCGTTATTGCCCATGTAAACCAGAAACAAGTCCGGCTGGAGGCGCGCGCACTCGCGGGCAATCGGGAGAATGATGTGGGAATTGATGCCGCGCATGGCGGCGTTAATAACCTCGAACTGTCGGTCCGGAAACCGGCGGCGCAGCATCATTTCAAGAATCCGGGCAAAACCGAATGCGGGATCGGGCGTGCCTGCGGCTGCGGATTCACCCAGGATGAAAATACGGAACGCGCCGGGCGGCTTCTGCACCGAGACGAAAAGCGGATGCGGCTGGGTCGCGGTCTCGCGCGGATAAAACTGCCCGGCGAATTTTTGGTTGGTCGTGAGCGTTGCCCCGTCCTCCAACTTCACGAAGAAGCTCGCGGGATAACCATAGCCAAAAGCGCGCAGCCCCGCTTCGAGCACGGCCAAAAAGAAGACAGGCGACAAAACGAAAAGTGCCAGTCGAAACAGCCAGAGCCGCCAAGGCGGGAGGGGAGGGGCTGGAGCAGGGGATTTTGAGGCTTTGGGCAGGCAGGCGGGTTCCGACGGAGCCGAGCGATGCCCGGTTCGTTTTTGTTGACTGGAAGGTCCGCGCCTTTTTTTAGCCATAACTAATCCGAGGCCCGAAGTGTGAACGCCAAAATCAAATCGAAATGTTCCAACGACATAAGATCAAACGCGATACGAGGACAGTAAAAGTGAGTGTTCCCAGCGTCGAGCCGATTTCGTGTTTGGGCTAATTCTGCTTTCCAAAAACAGGCTGATGCAGAATGATCCGTTGCAGCACAGCCGATAAGATTCAAATCGCGATTCGAACGGGAAACAGCTATGGCCGATACCGCCGAAGCCAACCACCGGCTCTCGAAAAAAGAATACGAGAGGCTGTTGCCGGAACTTCGCGCCTGCCTGGTCCAGGCGCAATCGTCTCTGCGCCAGGCAAACTTTTCCGTGGTCGTTCTCATCTCCGGCGTGGACGGCGCGGGCAAAGGCGAGGTGGTCCAGCGGCTCAACGAATGGCTCGATCCGCGCGGCGTCGATACGCAGGCGTTCTGGCAGCCGTCGGACGAAGAACGAGAACGTCCGCCTTACTGGCGCTTCTGGCGGACGCTTCCGGCGCGGGGACGACTCGGGATTTTTGTGGGTTCGTGGTACAGCCAGCCGCTCGTCGATCGGGTTTACGGAAAAACCAGGAATGCCCATCTCGACCGCGCCTTGAAGCGCATTGCCGATTTTGAACGCACGCTAGCCGAGGACGAGACGCTGGTTCTGAAATTCGCGTTGCACCTTTCCAAAAAGGACCAGCGCCGACGCCTGCGCGATCTGGAGAAGAAGCCCGAGACGCATTGGCGCGTCCTGCCGACCGACTGGAAACATCACCAACTCTATGACCGATTCACAAAGACGGCGGAGCGAGTGATTCAGCAAACCCACAGCGCGAAAACACCCTGGTTCGTCGTGGAGGCGGCCGACCCGCGCTACCGCGATATGACGGTCGGCCGCATTTTGCTCAAGTCGCTCCAAGCGCGGCTCACTCAGCGGCGACACCAAAAGCCGGACAAGTCCTCGTCGGAGCGCGCGGTCGAAGTTCGGAAACGCGGGGCCGATCTCCTGAAGGGAGTGGACCTCAACCAATCGCTCTCGGACAAGAAATACCGGAAACAGCTCAGCAAGTATCAGGGCAAACTCGGGCGACTCATTTGGGCGGCAAACGCGCGGAAGATCTCGACGGTGGTCGTGTTCGAGGGTTGGGATGCCGCTGGCAAGGGCAGCGCCATTCGGAGGCTTACAGAAGCCATGGATCCGAGGCTCTACCGGATCATCCCAATTGCCGCGCCGAATGACGAAGAACGCGCGCATCATTATCTCTGGCGCTTCTGGCGTCACATCCCCCGGTCGGGTTTGTGCACCATTTTCGACCGCTCCTGGTATGGACGCGTGCTGGTGGAGCGGGTGGAAGGTTTCGCCCGTCTGGAGGAATGGAAACGAGCCTATCAGGAGATCAACGATTTCGAGGAGCAATTGGCCGAAAGCGGGATCGTTGTGGCGAAGTTTTGGATTCACATCAGCAAGGACGAGCAACTGCGGCGGTTCAAAAAACGAGAGGAGACGGCCTACAAGCGATATAAGATCACCGAGGAGGACTGGCGAAACCGCCGCAAATGGGGTGCGTACGAACAGGCCGTTAATGAGATGGTGGTTCGAACCAGCACGGACTGCGGGCGCTGGACATTGATCGCGGGCAACGACAAGAAGATCGCCCGGATTCAAATCTTGAAAACCCTGTGCCGGACGCTGGAAGCAGCGTTAAAGGGTTAAATCGTTAAATCGGTTAAATCGGTCAGAGGACTTGATCGGCTGCCTGCGAACAAGTTCGACGAATTGCGGGAGGGAGTTTTGGCAGGAGGCCAAGGCACCATATGTGTGCCCCACCATTTCAAACTCATTTAACCCTTTAACCCTTTTAACGTTTTAACGCTGCAACTCCGTCGAACAAACTTGCCTTCAACGGCGCTCCCCCTAAGATGCGCGTCATCCTGGCACAACTCCCGGTGAGTTCAACGGAAGCGGAAGCATGATTCGGTCTTTTGCCTTTACAACACAAGGCCGCCTGCACACGAAGGACATCGAGATCTTCTTGATGCCGACGCTGTTGGCGGACACGAATCTTTTCCTTTGGGTGGACCTGGAGAATCCGGCCTCGGAAGAGACAAAATCGCTCCTGGAAGACGTCTTCCATTTCCATCCGCTTTCGATCGAGGACTGTGTCGCGGCAAGTCCGTCGCCGAAAGTCGAGGAATACATTCCGAAGGAAGAGGATCGCTTTTCGCCGTATCTGTTCATGGTGATCCATGCGGTGGATTACAGCCGCAAGGACGGCGTGTTTGCGACCAGCGAACTGAACTTCTTCTTGGGAAAGAACTTTTTGGTTACTTACCACGATGTGCCGCTGCGGAGCATCGCCTCGGTGGAGGAACGCTGCATGCGAAGCACCGTGCACATCGCCCGCGCGCCGGATCGGGTAGCCCATACAGTCCTGGATTCGATCGTGGACAACTACAAGCCGGCGCTGGAGGAACTGTCCCTGGAAATCGGGGAATTGGAAACAATGGCCCTGCAAAGCCCGACGGCGACGACGCTCAACAAGATTCTGCAGATCAAGAAAGAGGTGCTCCATCTGCGCCAGATCATTGGCCCGCAACGGGAGGTTCTGGCGCGCTTTGCCAGGGGCGAATTCAAGCTGATCCGCGCCCATCTGGTGCCCTATTACCGGGACGTCTATGACGCGTTGTTTCACATCTCTGAGTTGGCCCAGAATTACACCGATTCCTTGACCGGGATTCTCCAGGTTTATCTGAACATGTCCTCCAACCAAACCGGCGAGGTCGTCAAGCTCCTCACCATGATCACAGTGATCACGACGCCGCTCATGATGGTGGGAACCTGGTATGGGATGAATTTCAAGAACATGCCCGAATTGGAATGGCCTGTGGGCTACATGTTGGCGGCCCTGATTACCGTGGTGTCCACTGCCGGGACCTATTGGTATTTCAGGAAAAGGGGCTGGTTTCGGAGGTGACGCATGGCGACGGCGAAGTCCAGTTTTCTCGACAAAGTCCTGGGTCGAATCGGCCGCCTGGATACGCACGGCTTGCAAGCCGTCGTCCAGCGCCTGGCGCGCGAGCGCAGCTTCCTTGAAACGCTGTTCAACACCATCGAAGACGGCGTTCTGGTCGTGGATGAAGACGGGAAAATCATTTATTTGAATCAAGCCGTGGCCCATCTGCTCGGGGTGCAGCCAGGATCCGCCGAAGGCCAGCATATCTCCCGCTATCTGCCGCAGTTGAACTGGGCAGAACTCACTCACCTGGATCAGGCTGGAGGGAAAAAAGTGGTTCGCCATGAATTCGAGATCGCTTATCCGCGCGAGCGTTTTGTGCGGCTGTATGCCGCCCCGCTCGACGGTGAAACCATCGGCAGCGCGGGTCTGGCGTTGATCCTGCACGACGCCACGGAAGCGCGGCAAAGGACGTTTGAAGCCATCGAGAGCGAACGCATTCAAGCGCTCACGTTGCTGGCCGCGAGCGTGGCGCACGAAATCGGAAACCCCCTCAACGCACTCAATCTCCATCTGCAACTGATGGAGCGCCAGCTCAAGAAACTCAAACGCCGGTCGAACCGTTATCACCGAAACGGAACCGTCGCCTCCGCCCAGGCCAAAGCGGAAGAACCTCCGGATCCGGCCGAAGTCGAGGAAGTCGCCGGCAAGTTGGAAGAATTCCTGGACGTCGCCAAAGGCGAAATCGAGCGGCTCGATTACATCATCACGCAATTTCTCCAAGCCATTCGACCGACTCAACCCCAGGTCAAAATGGCTTGCCTCAACGACGTCGTGCGCCAGACTCTGGATTTGCTCCGCCTGGAATTTGAAAACCGCGGGCAAACGGTCCAGGAAAAACTGGCGCACCGGATGCCCCAGGCTCCGTTCGACCCGCTCCAGATCAAGCAGGTGCTGGTAAATCTGGCCAAGAACGCCATGCAGGCCATGAGCAAAGGCGGAGTCTTGACCATACAAACCGGGACGACGCCCGACGAAGTCTGGGTGAGTCTTTCGGACACTGGCCGAGGCATTCCCGAAGAGCAGCTCAACCGAATCTTCGACCCGTTCTATACGACGAAAAAGAAAGGATCGGGGTTGGGATTGATGATCGTTCAGCGGATCATCCGGGCACACCGAGGCATCATTGAATTGGACAG
This sequence comes from Verrucomicrobiota bacterium, assembly GCA_016190065.1. Classification (GTDB taxonomy): domain Bacteria; phylum Verrucomicrobiota; class Verrucomicrobiia; order Limisphaerales; family SIBE01; genus VHCZ01. The sequence goes on along the minus strand of JACPRI010000038.1, from coordinate 11,450 downwards.
CCGCGTTGGCCGAGGCACGACCTTCCGCGTTCGGTTGCCGGTGCGGGAGCGCCAGACGCGTCTGCTTGAGTCCGGCCACCATGATTAAGCCCACGTTGCTCATCGTCGATGACGAGAAGCCGACCCGCGACGGCCTCCGGGCGGCTCTCGAAGATCGCTACGACGTCTATGTCGCCGATGACGCCCCGGCCGCGGCGGAGTTGTTGGAGCGGGAGAATTTCGACGTGCTTTTGACGGATTTTCGCCTGCCCACGGACGACGGCATGAAATTGATCACCCGGGCCAAGTCGCTTTCCAAACCTCCCGTATCCATCTTGATGACCGCGTATGGCTCGGAGGAAGTCGCGGTCGAAGCGATGAAGCGCGGGGCCGACGACTACATCGCGAAAGGACGGCTACAGATCGATGAGTTGGAAATGCGGATCGAGCGCGCGCTTCGACGCCACTCGCTCGAAACCGAGAACGTTTCTCTGAAGCAGCAGCTCAACAAGAAATTCGGGATCGAGAAAGTCGTTGGCGAGTCGCCGGCCATGCACCAGGTGTTCGAAGTCTTGCGCCAGGTGGCGCCGACGAAAGTGACGGTGCTGATCCAGGGGGAAAGCGGCACGGGCAAGGAATTGATCGCGCGCGCGATTCATCAGCTCAGTCCGCGGGCGAAGCAACCGATCGTTGCCGTCCACTGCGCCGCTTTGTCGCCCACGTTGCTGGAAAGCGAGTTGTTTGGCCACGAGAAGGGGGCGTTCACCGGGGCCCATGAAAGGCGCCTTGGCCGGTTCGAGGAAGCCCAAGGCGGCACGTTGTTCCTCGATGAAATCGGCGAGATCGACCTTTCGATCCAGGTCAAGCTGCTGCGGATTCTGGGCGAGCGAACGTTTGAGCGCGTGGGCTCGAACAAAACCTTGACCGCGGATGTCAGACTGATTGCCGCGACGAATAAGAACCTGTCGGAACAGGTGAAGGCGGGAAAGTTCCGCGAGGATCTCTTCTTCCGTTTGCGAGTCGTTGAAATCTGGTTGCCGCCGCTGCGAGAGCGAGTTGGCGACATTCCCTTGCTGGCGGCGAGTTTCCTGAAGGAATTCGCCCGCGAGCATGGCAAGGGCGCGAAGGAATTCAGTCCGGAAGCGTTGGATGCGCTCATGAAGTTTGGCTGGCGGGGGAACATACGAGAGTTGCGCAGCGAGGTCGAACGGGCGGTGGTCTTGTCGCAGAAGGACCCGATCAATCTCACGGATCTTTCTCCCGCCGTGCGCGCCGGACTGGATAGCTCGGTAACGCCGGGCGCCAATGTCTTGCTGGCCCAGAGCGATCTGACGGTTCAGGAAGCAGAGAAACAACTCATCATCCGCGCGTTGAGAGAAGCGAAAGGCAATCGAACTCTGGCGGCAAAAAGAATCGGCATCAGCCGCCGGACGCTGCACCGCAAACTGCACACGTACCATCTGGAAGGATTCGAATGATACCCGGTATTCAGGAATGGATTCACAAGTTCGAAGTCGGGGAAGGCACGCGCCACGTCAAGGTGGTGGCCGCCCTTCTGGGTTTGCTCGCGTTGACGGCTCTTTTTGACATCCGCAATTTCAAGAATTTCTCAACCCAGGAAGCGATGGACGCGGCGCAGCTCGCGCGAAATATCGCAGAAGGGAAAGGGTACACGACGGACTTCATCCGGCCCCTGAGTATCCATTTGATCCAGAGCCACCGCGGCGACGACGGTTCGGTTCTCAAGGAGCGGATTCCCGACCTGTCCAACCCGCCAATGTACCCCCTGTTGCTGAGCGGGCTGATGAAGATCTTGCCGTTCAATTATCAGATTCCACCGAACACTCGATTCTGGCGGCACCAACCAGAGATGCTGATCGCCTTTTTCAACCAGGCGCTGTTTTTCCTGGCGATCTTCATGGTGTTTTGGCTGGCGCGCCGCTTGTTTGACGAGGCGGTGGCATGGGTGTCGGCGCTAATCTTTGCCGGCACCCTTGTGTTCTGGCGATTCAGTGTCTCCGGGCTTTCCACCATGCTGCTGGTGGTGCTCTTCCTCGGGGTGGTCTGGTGTTTGATAGAACTGGAGGAACACGCGCGAATGGAATCGCGGAGCAAGGGATGGTTCATCGCCATGGCGGCGGCGACCGGAGCGCTGGTGGGGATCGGCGGCTTGACGCGCTACTCTTTCGCCTGGCTCATCGTGCCGGTTGTGGGCTTCGCGGCTCTCTTTTTTGGGCAGCGTCGAAATGCTGTTTCGGCCGCCGCGGTAGGGGCCTTTCTGATGATTATGACGCCATGGCTCGTCCGCAACTACCAGATCAGCGGCACGCTGTTCGGGACGGCCGGATTCGCGATCTACCAGGGAACCTCCGAGGCTTTCGAGGGGAACAAGCTGGAGCGTTTCCTCACGCGAGAAGTGGAGGCGGAATTGGCGCGCGTTGAAACGGATTCCTTTATTCGGAAACTCTTCGTCAACTCGAGTTCGATCTTCGAAAAGGAGTTGCCCACTCTCGGCGGAAGTTGGACCACAGCGTTTTTCCTGGCGGGACTGCTGCTCCCGTTCCGGAACGCGGCTCTCAACCGGATTCGGCTGTTCGTCGTCATGTGCATGGGGGTTCTGGTGGTTGTGCAGGCACTCGGAAAGAGCCATCTCAGCACGGACTTTCCCGAGGTGAATTCTGAAAACGTCCTCGTGTTGCTCGCGCCCGTAGTTTTTATCTTCGGCGTCGGCATGTACTTCATTCTGCTGGACCAGGTGAACCTGCCCTTTCCACAGTTGCGCTCGGCGGTGACCACCGTGTTCGGATTGGCGGCTTGTTCGCCATTAGTATTTGCGGTGCTCCCCCCCAAACCGCACCCGCTTGCCTATCCCCCTTACTGGCCTCCCGTGATCCGAGTGGACATTGCAGAGTGGATGCGGGAGGACGAATTGATCATGAGCGACATGCCATGGGCCGTGGCTTGGTACGGGCAGCGGCAGTCCATTTGGATCACGCTCGACGCTCCGGATGATACTCGTCCGGCCATTACCAGCGATTTTTTCAGGATCAACGACAGCCAGAAGCCGATTTACGCGCTGTATCTGACGACTTTCACGAGCGACGCACGGTTCTACTCGCAGATTCTCAAGGAGAAGAATTACGACTGGGGCAAGTTTATGGTGGAGAGCCTGGCGAAGCACAACGTGCCGAAAATCTTTCCCTTGAAGCAGGCGCCTCGAGGCTTCATGCAGAACGGACAGTTGTTTTTGTCGGATCGCGTGCGATGGAAGGAGTCAGCGCATTAACCGTCTGGAGAGAGATTTGCCAAGATTTCTAATTGACAACCCATTCCTCAAAACGTAAAAAAGACGCACTTCAAGAGAACGGTTCTTGGGCCAACTTAGTTGAACAGGACTTACGATATGAAAAGATTACTCACATCGGCGGGGTTAGTTGCGTTTGGAGCGGCCAATCTGCAAGCTCAGCATGCAGCCGCGCCTCACTTGACCTCCATCCAAACCACCAAGCCCTGGAGCGTCTCCGCGTCGTTGCGGGGATTCTACGATGACAACTACGTGACCCGGCCCTCGAATTCGCCCACCGGCCTCAGCAAAACCGACAGCTTTGGATTTGAACTGAATCCGTCGGTCGGATTTAACTGGGTGCTCCCTCAAACTTACGTCGGGCTGAGCTATTCGTACGGCCTGCGCTACTACGAAGACCGTGAAAGCAACAGCGCGGATCATACCCATCAGGCCGATCTGAAAATCAGCCACGCCTTCAGTGAACAGTACAAGTTGGACGTGAACGATTCGTTCGTTGCGGCTCAAGAACCGGAGTTGCTGGCCAAGCCAGGCGGCGGAATCCCGGTGCCGATCCGCGTCGAGGGAGATAATATCCGCAACACGGCCACGGCAAATTTGAACGCGGGCCTGACGGAGAAACTGGGCGCTTTGATCGGTTACTCAAATACCTATTACGATTACGAGAAAACCGGCATCGGCAGTCTTTCCGCCTTGCTCGACCGAACAGAGCACCTCTTTACAATCAATGGGCGCTGGCAAGCCATGCCCAGCACCGTCGGGATCTTGGGGTACCAATACGGCATGAACCACTACGACGAAGACCAGATTATTGGCTTCGCCGGTGTCGGCGGCCCCCCGGTTCGCGGCGACGCTCGAGACAGCACCTCCCATTACATTTACGCCGGGGCCGATCACAGCTTCAATCCCCAGTTGAACGGTTCGCTCCGCGCGGGCGCGCAGATCACCGACTACGACAATGTTACAACCGACTCGAAGGTCATTCCCTATGCCGACGCCAGCGCGACCTGGACCTACAATCCGGGGAGTTACGTGCGCCTGGGCGTGCGCCACACGCGAATGGCCACGGACGTCGCCTTAATCACCGCCGCAAGTCCAACCTTGGACCAGGAAGCGACGACGGCCTATGGCGAAGTCAATCACAAGATCACGGCCAAGCTTAACGGAAACCTCATCGCTCAATACCAGCACGGGAGCTTCGAGGGAGGTGCCGCGGACAGCAAGGCGGAAGACCTCTTCTTAATCGGCTTGAATGTCTCTTACGAAATCAACAAATTCCTCGCGGCCGAAGCCGGGTACAACTACGATCGGCTGGATTCAGACCTGGAAGACCGCAGCTTTACGCGCAACCGGGTGTATATTGGAATCCGCGCGACTTACTAGAAAAGATTGAACATTAGTCTGGGAGGCTGGATCGAAACTTCAGCCTCCTTTTTTTTCTTATGGAAGCACCGAAAACACCGAATACGTCGGAAGCGAAGTTGCACTTTCTGGACTACTGGCGGATCATCCGCATCCGCAAGACGGTCATCCTCGCCGTGTTCCTTCTGGTGGTTCTGACCACCACCGCGGTGACCTTCATCCTGCCCGAGTCCTTCTCGAGCACCGTGCGAATCGAGGTGAACAAGGACACCACCGACATCGCCCCACTCCTTTTAGGCGTTCCAACCCAGAATACTTTTGATCCTTATTTTATTCAGACTGAGTTTGAGAAGATTAAATCCAAAACAGTGCTCTACCAGGTCATCACGAACCTGGCGCTGACCAACGTTTTCTCCAAACGACTCAATACCGAAGGCACTCTCAAGGCGTCGGAAGTGTATCCGTTCCTCCTGCGGCAGATCGATGTCCGGCAATCTCGCAATACGAGTCTCATCGAAATTCGCGTGTATGATGAGGACAAACTCCTGGCCTCCACGATCGCGAACGAGATTGCGGATGTGTACCGGCAAACGCGTGAGGAACGATCCGGGAGAGCCTCGTCGGAGAGCATTAAGACTCTTAGGACTCAGCTTGACCTACAAAAGGAAGCTTTGATGGAGGCTCAGAAGGCAATGGATGAGAAACGAATCAAGCTCGGCGTCGCGGATATCGACGCCGGCGGCGGCCTGCTCACGGTCGAACCTGAAACCGTGCGCATGATCGAACGGGATCGCATTGCAGCAAAATCCATGTTCGCCCAATTCGACACCCTGTTCAAAAAGCTCAGAGCTTTGCCCAAGCAAGAACTCCGCCGAGCGACCCCGACGGCATCGCCGGATCCTCAGTTGTCAGAGCTCCTCAGCAATCTGGCAAAAACCGAGATCGAATACGCGGCCGTCGTCAACGAGCTGGGCCCTGGCCATTCCAGGATTGTTTCGCTCTCCACGATGATGACCAATCTCAACGAGCAGATCGACGCCCGGTGTGAGGGGGTTTTGAAGGGACTCGAGACTCAGGCCGAAGTCCAAGCCGCCCGCATCGCGGTGTTGGATCAGGCGGAGAAAGACGCCCGGCAAAAGGACGCGACCCAAATGGAGAAATACCGGCCTTATTTCCAGGCTAAACGCGACGTCGAGACCCAGCAACGCATCTACGAGACCATCAAACTGCGAATTCTTCAGGAGACCGTCGATGCGGCTCTGCCCAAAAAATCGATCGTGCAAGTGATCGACAGGGCCGAGGCGGGCGTACGTCCGGTCCGGCCCAACATTCCACTCAACATCTCTCTTGGGGTGATTGTTGGCTTGCTCATGGGCTTCGGTCTCGCCTTCTTCATTGAGTACCTGGACACGAGCGTGAAGACGATCGACGACGTGGAGCGCGCGGTCCAGGCGCCGGTCCTGGGCGTTATCCCGCAAAACGTCGGCGCGTTGATCGAGGAAGGACCGGAAAGCCCGCACGCGGAGGCCTACCGGGTTCTTCGAACCAACATCCTGTTCGCCCGCAAGGACGCGAATTGGAACTGTCTGACCGTCGTCAGCGGCGGCGCCGGCGAAGGAAAGTCCACGACGATTTTCAATCTGGCAACCGTCTTCGCGCAGAACGGCCAGCGTGTGCTGATGGTGGACTCGGACTTGCGCCGTCCGAGCCTCCACAAGCTGTTGAACGTGACGAATTCGGCGGGTCTGACCAATTTCTTGCTCAAGCAAGTCGGTCTTGAAGAAGTCATTCAGACAACGAGTCTCCCCACGCTGCACTTCCTGCCCAGCGGCAAATTGCCGAGCAGCTCGCTGGGCGTGTTGAACTCACCGCAGATGAAAGAGTTCATCCAGGCGGTCAAAGCGCGGTACGATTTTGTGTTCTTCGATTCGCCCCCGATCATGGGCGTGAGCGACGCTTCGATCCTGGCGAGCGTGGTCGATATGTCGCTGCTGGTGATTCAATACCGCAAATATCCGCAAGCCATGACCATCCGCGCCAAGCAAATGGTGGAGAAGGTCGGAGGAAATCTGCTCGGTGTCGTCCTGAACAACATCAACATTTCTCAGGACTCTTACTACTACTACTACAGCGGCTACTATTACGATTATTACTCGAAGCACGACGACAGCGAGTCATCGCCCAAGAAGAATGGCGAAGCCAAGACACCGGCGGCGGACCGGGGCGGTCTCGAAATAAAACAAAAATATTAATTGTCCTCCTCAGGTTCTCTCGTTAAGTAGTCGTGGCCATGAATCGAGTTTTTAGAGTTGCCGAACTATCGGCACGTATCTCTGTCTTTCTGATCTTGCTCCTGCCCCTGATGGGTTGTGGAACTCCCGGAACCCGGCCTGGACGTCCTAACGAAAAAGTCGGCTCGCCTGACCTGCTTCGGATCGGCGACGCGATTTACATCAGTTTTTCGGGCGTGATTGATCCGCCTCCGAAAGTCGAGGACCGGATTCGAGAGGACGGCTGCATCACTTTGCCCTTCGTGGGCGACGTCAAAGCGGATGGCCTCACGCGATTTGAGCTTCAACAAAAGATTTCGGGTCTTTACGTGCCCAAATACTACAAACGGCTGACGGTGAACGTGAACCCGGCGGATCGGTTTATTTACGTGAGCGGAGAAGTCAGACGGGAAGGCAGTATCTCATACACGAGGGAAATGACCGTGCGCAAAGCGATCGCCGCTGCCGGAGGTTTTGGTGACTTCGCTGACAAAAGCAGCGTTAAACTGACGCGCACCAACGGACAAATCATGACCGTGGACTGCAATCGCGCCTTGAAAGATCCCGAACTTGATCTGACCGTTTTTCCGGATGATCAGATTCACGTGCCTCGCCGGATTTTCTAAATGGTTCAACTCAGGTTTCTGACGGGAAAGCATTCCGGCTCGTTCCAGCGCATCGCCCAGTTTCCCTGCTCCATCGGAAGAAATGCGTCGGCTGATGTGCGCCTGGAGGATCCAGGCGTCTGGGACCGCCACCTGGAGATCGACCTGGACTCGGCCCGATGTTTTGTACTCCGGACGCGCATGGAGGCGTCGGCGTGCGTCAACGGCCAGCCGACTGATCAGACCGCACTCAAGAATGGCGACCTCATTGAGATCGGCGCCTCGAAAATTCAGTTCTGGCTGGATCCGACACGTCCAAAGGACTTCCGGGTTCGGGAGTTTCTTACCTGGACTGCCCTCCTGATCCTGTCGGCGTGCCAGGTGGCTTTGATCTACTGGCTTCCCTGGTGAGCGGTAATCTGCCGCCTCTTTTAACGATTCAACGTTGGATTAGCCGGTCGCCGGCTTTCATTTGCCTGTTCACTTCATCCCCCCAGCCAGAATGGTCTGGAAGTGCGGAGGTTGTTCTTCCCGGGCCACCACGCTGATCTCGATTCGTTTGAATCCAGCGGCTTCCAGCCACCGCTGCAGGTCACTCTCGCGAAAACCGAGCCACCGGTCGCCATAGAGTTCGCGGGCCTGCTCGAAGGAGTGTTGGAGCAAATCCAGGATCATGATCTGCCCTCCCGGAACAACCAGAGCGTGCGCGCTGTGAATGGCGCGCTCCGGATTGGCGGCGTGATGCAGCGCCTGACTTAAGATCACCAGATCGACGCTCTGGACATCGATCGGCGGCGCTTCCAGATCCCCCAGGCGGAATTCCAGATTCTTCAGTCCGTTCTTCTTCGCCTTGTTCGCGCCGAAGGCGATGATCTTCTCGGAGTTATCGACTGCAATCACTTTCTTGGCGCGGCGCGCCAGCAGCTCGCTCAACAAACCTTCGCCCGCTCCCAGGTCTGCGATCACCAGCGGTGGCAGCACCCTCAACAGCAGTTGGCCAAACGCTTGCCAGGACCGTCCGGGGCCGTAGCTTCGGTCGAACCGTCCCGCGACCTGGTTGAAAAAAAGCTGCGCCTGTTCCGTCCGGCGATTGAGAATGCGCTTGAGGTTGATCTGGTCCGCCGCGAACTCGTCCATTTCCCTGGCGCCACGAACCGCCAGTTGGATGAATTCGCGCGCGAAGCCGTTAGCCGACGCGTTCAGTTTGTAGAAGGTTCGCTTTCCGTCGCGCCGCGATTGCAGCAATCCCGCTTCCTGCAGCAAGCCCAGGTGCGTCGAGATTCTCGACTGCCCCATGCGCGTGATCTCTTGCAGTTCGTTGACGGACAGTTCGTCGCGCTCCAGCAAGGCCATGATCCGCAGCCGGGTCGGGTCGGCCAGAGCACGAAGGGATTTAAGGACGCGCGACATTTTCTCAAGGTTCACATCCCCCCGAAAATTTTACGACTTCAGGGTTGACGAAATCTGAAAATAAAATATCTTCCTATCCTGATACGTCAATATGTCATTTTGGCTTTTAATCAAACTGAACCTGAATGAGCAAAAACTACATCTTCTCCTCCGAGTCCGTCGGCGAAGGCCATCCGGACAAAGTTTGCGACACCATCTCCGATGCCGTCCTGGATGCCTGCCTTGCCCAGGACAAATTCAGCCGCGTCGCCTGCGAATGCTATGCCAAGAGCAACCTCGTCATCGTCGGCGGCGAGATCACCACTAAAGCCAGGCTGGATTACAGCGCCATTGCCCGCCAGGCCATTCGCGAGATCGGCTACACCCACGACGACGACGTGTTCCACGCGGATCGGGTGCTCATCATGAACGCGATCACGCAGCAAAGCCCCGACATCGCGCAAGGTGTGGACGCTCGCTCGGCGGAAGGCAAAGAAACAGCCGAACAAGGGGCTGGCGACCAGGGTTTGATGTTCGGGTATGCCACCAACGAGACGCCGGAATTGATGCCCGCGCCGATCATGTACGCTCATCAACTCGGCCGCGAACTGACGCGGATCCGGAAGGCCGGAAGAATCAAATGGCTTCGCCCCGATTCCAAAACCCAGGTCTCGGTTCAGTACGTGGACGACCAGCCCGTCCAAATCACCAACGTGGTCGTCTCCACTCAGCACTCCGCCGATGCGAAGCACCGGACGATCAAGGAATTCGTCATCGATGACGTCATCAAAAAGGTTCTTCCCAAGCATCTCCTCCGCAAAAACACCAAATTCCTCATCAATCCCACCGGACGATTTGTCGTGGGCGGACCGCAGGGCGACACCGGTTTGACCGGGCGAAAGATCATTGTCGATTCCTACGGCGGGATGGGCCGTCACGGTGGCGGCGCCTTCTCCGGCAAGGACCCCTCCAAAGTGGACCGCAGCGCCGCTTACATGGGACGCTACGTGGCGAAGAACATCGTGGCCTCCGGCCTGGCGACCAGCGCAGAAATCCAGTTTGCCTACGCCATCGGCCATCCCGATCCCGTGAGCGTCTGCGTAAACACTTTTGGCACTGGCCTGGTCCCGGATGATGTGATCGAAAAAGCCGTCTGCGAAGTGTTCAGTTTCAAGCCGGCGCACATCATCCGGCAGTTGGACCTGCTGCGCCCGATCTATTCGGGCACCACCAACTACGGTCACTTCGGCAAAGTTGATGATCTCGAAAGCATCTCCTGGGAACGAACCGACAAAGCCGCAGCCTTGAAGCGCGCCGTGAAGTGAATCTATTCAAGCAATCGCCGTCTGAGTTTTCCCCATTAACGATTTAACGATTTAACGCTGTAACGAAATTGAAAACTATGCCCCCAATCAAACTCTCCCCCGCTCGCAAAACCAAAGCCAAAACCGCCGCGAAAGTCGGCGGCAACGGAAAAGGCAACGGCTCCCCCAAACAAGATTTCTACGTCAAAGACCTCTCGCTGGCCGAACTGGGCCGGCGCGAAATCGAAGTGGCCGAGCAGGAAATGCCCGGCCTCATGGCCATCCGCGCCAAATACGGCCCGCAGAAGCCGCTTCAGGGCGTGCGCGTGTCCGGTTCGCTGCACATGACCATCGAGACCGCGGTGCTCATCGAGACGCTCGTTGAACTGGGCGCGTCCGTTCGTTGGGCGAGCTGCAACATTTTTTCGACGCAAGATCAAGCCGCCGCCGCCATCGCCAAAGCCGGCCTTCCAGTCTTCGCGTTCAAGGGCGAATCGCTGGAGGAATACTGGCGGTTCACGCTCGACGCTCTTACTCATCCCGGCGGCAAAGGCCCGCAACTGATTGTCGATGACGGCGGCGACGCGACGCTCCTGCTCCACAAAGGCCATGAGATGGAACAAGGCGACGACTGGGTCAACACGCCGAGCGACAACCACGAAGTCGCCGTGATAAAGAACTTGCTCAAGAAGTGCGCGAAAGAACGCCCGGGGTGGTTCACGCAAGCCGTGAATGAATGGGAGGGCGTCTCCGAAGAAACGACCACCGGCGTGCATCGCCTTTACCAGATGCTCGAAGCCGGCAAGCTCCTCGTGCCGGCCATCAATGTCAACGACTCCGTCACGAAGTCCAAGTTCGACAACCTTTACGGCTGCCGCGAATCGCTCGCCGACGGTCTCAAGCGCGCCCTGGGCGTGATGATTGCCGGCAAGACCGCGTGCGTCTGCGGCTACGGCGACGTCGGCAAAGGCAGCGCGCACAGTTTGCGCGGCTTTGGCGCCCGCGTCATCGTCACTGAGATCGACCCGATCAACGCTCTTCAAGCCGCGATGGAGGGATTCAAAGTCACGACGATCGAAGACACGCTGGGCGAAGCGGACATTTACGTCAGCACCACGGGGAATTGCGACGTCATCACGCTGGAGCACATCCTCAAGATGAAAAACCAGGCGATCGTGTGCAACATCGGCCACTTCGACAACGAGATTCAAGTGGACCGATTGAACAATGCCAGGGG
>JACPRI010000386.1 GCA_016190065.1 Verrucomicrobiota bacterium | reverse complement strand
TCCTGCCGGACGGAGGAGGGACGAAAAAGCGTAGAACCCTGTTCCATTGTCATTTTCGGCGCCAGCGGCGACTTGACCGCGCGCAAGCTGATCCCGGCTCTTTATCATCTTTACGGCGCCAAACAGTTGCCGTCGCCGTTCCGAATCATCGGATACGCCCGCCGCGAGAAAACAGACTCAGAGTGGCGCACGGAGTTGAAGACCGCGCTGAATCAGTTCTCGCGGACGAAGCCGGTGAACGAAACACTCTGGGAGGAGTTTTCTCCCAATCTCTTCTACTGCCAGGGCGATTTTTCAGAAGCGAAAGCATACTCGAAATTGGAACAGTTGCTGACGTCTTTCGGGAACGAAGCGCTTCGGCGCAATCTGTTGTTCTACCTCGCCACGTCTCCCAGCCAGTTCGCTCAAGTCGCGGAGGAGCTTAATCGGGCCGGACTCTTGCACAAGGAGGAGCAAACGGGAGCCTGGCAGCGACTCGTGGTCGAGAAACCGTTTGGGCACGACCTGGAATCCGCTCAAGAGTTGAACGGCGACTTAACCCGGTTCGCTCACGAGAAACAGGTGTTTCGGATCGACCATTATCTCGGAAAAGAGACCGTCCAGAACATCCTCATGTTCCGGTTTTCCAATTCGATCTTCGAACAACTCTGGAATCGGCAGTCGATCGACCACGTCCAAATCACCGTCAGCGAGAAGCTGGGCGTGGGACAACGCGGAGGCTATTACGAAGAAGCCGGCGCGATTCGCGACATGTTTCAGAACCACATTCTTCAGGTGCTGGCGCTGATCGCGATGGAACCGCCGGTGACGCTCGACGCGGAAGCGATTCGGGATGAAAAAGTCAAAGTGCTGAAATCCATCCGGGCGCTCAGTTCCAGCGACGTGGCCAAACAAGTGGTTCGCGGACAATACTTCGCCGGGATGCTCGATGGCCAGTTGCGGCCCGGGTATCGGCAGGAAACCAAGGTAAAGTCCGACTCAAACGTCGAAACGTACGTGGCGCTCAAGCTCTTCCTGGACAACTGGCGTTGGTCCGGCGTGCCGTTCTTCCTCCGGACCGGAAAATGTTTGCCGCTAAGCGCGAGCGAAGTGCGGGTGGAGTTTCGGCGCACACCGCACGTCTTGTTCGCCGCCGCGAGCAACAAAGCGCTCGATGCAAACGCCCTCACGCTCCGTCTGCAGCCCAATGAGGGAATTTCGCTCCGGTTCAACGGCAAAGTGCCCGGCACAAGCCTGCAACTGCGCCCGGTCCGGATGAATTTCAGCTACGACACCGAGTTCGGGGCATACACGCCCGAAGCCTACGAACGGCTGCTGCTCGAAGCGATGGCCGGAGACGCGACTTTGTTCATCCGCCGGGATGAAGTGGAAACCGCCTGGCGGATCGTGGATTCGATTCGCAAGGGCTGGGAAGGAAAGCCCCTGTCGAATCGCGAATTCTACTCTGCCGGCACCTGGGGGCCCGTGGCGGCCGAGGATCTGCTTGCGCAGACGGGCCACGTCTGGCGGGATCCTCAGCCCATTCTAAAGTGATGCTGCTTCGGCTCGCGTGAGCAGTTCAACGGATCGATTCGAGTTGGCCAGGTTTCCGGACGAATTGGGCCTGGTCGAATCGGTGGCGGAGAGATGGCTCCAGGAGTTGATGTCGTCCGCTGCGCCTTCGTATGCCGTCGCCTTGGCCGGAGGGCGGATTACACGGCAGTTCTTCATCAGCACGGCCCGACTTTTCCGGAAACACGGTTTCTCGCCTGATCGAATCCAGTTTTTCTGGGGCGATGAACGTTGCGTGCCGCCGACCGATCCGGAAAGCAATTATCGTCTCGCCCACGAGCACCTGTTATCGCCGTTGCGAATTGAGCCGGACCGGATTCACCGCATCCGTGGGGAGTGGCACGAAACTCAAGCCGCGGCTGAGGCGGAAGCGGACATTTGCCGGTCTCTACCGGTGAACGGGAACAAACAGCCGATCCTGGATTTGGTTTTTTTGGGCATGGGCGAGGACGGCCATGTGGCCTCGCTGTTCCCCAACGAACCGGAAACTTCTGCGCAAAGCCAGGCGGTGTATCGCTCCGTTGTGGCGGCCAAACCTCCGCCGGTGCGAATCACCCTGAGTTACGCCGCGATTGCCGCGGCGCGTCAGGTGTGGGTGCTGGCCTCTGGCTCGAATAAAGTGGAGGCTTTGCAGTCATCCATCGCTCCGAGCGGCAAGACGCCATTGGCTCGGATCATTCAGATGCGGGCGCGAACGGTCATTTTTACCGACATCGGAATTCGGTGATCGAGTTGTGACCGTGAAAGGGACACCAAAGGAGGGAAAGGACACGAATTCGGAGCGCCCACATTAATTGACGGCCGTTCCACGTTCTCTCCTGTTCGCGTGGATTCGCGTCCATTCGCGGTTAAGGCAACATCTGCTGAGTTTTGAATTTTGAACGCAATGCCGGGATCAAGACTCCAATCTTGTGCAAAGCAGTTACGTTGCTGTCCACTAAGGGTTGGCACCGAGATCGTGCTCGTAACGAGGTTTGGACGGCAATCGAACAGTTGGCCTCGTTGCTCTTCTGAGCGCCTGGGTGAAGGCGCAACGGATCTCATCACCATTGAGCCAGTGAAAACTGGCTCTTTTTGTTTAATCCGCCACCCTTAGATGGCCCGGCCGCTGCGCCTTGGTTGAGGCGACAAAAGCCAGCGTAAGCGCGCACGGTTCGCTCTCGACCATGCTGTAAACGACAACTTTCTCCAGCGTCAGATTCGGGTAAGCCCGGCAGCAGATGTTGACCATCTCTTCGAGCGTCTTGAACGGGACTGTTTCTTCGGCGTAATCCGGAGTATCCGTTCGGATGAATACGGCCTGGCCGATGGCATAGGAAGGCTGCTGCATTCACCGTAGCTTGTCAGTTCAATACCCCATAGTCAAACCGCGCTTCGAGGCGTTCAGATGGTCGTCATAAGCTATGAAAAAGACGCTGATCGCCTTGACCGTAGTGATGGTGACAAATGCGGTGTTGGGTCAAGGAACGGTTTTCTTCAACAACCGAGGCGGGATCGGCATTGATTCCAAAATTCTCTTTTCGGATGGGCAGGTATTGCGGGGAGTTTCCGGTCCGGAATGGAAAGCCGACCTGATTGCCGGGCCGGCGGGAACTCCCTTTTCTCAACTTGTTCCCGTTCCAGGCTCCACAACCACGTTCAGAACTGGCGCTGCGGCTGGATATGTGAATGCCATCACGGTCACAATTCCGAATATCGGGCTCGGAGCGCAGGCAACAGTTGCGATGCGAGCTTACAATGGAAACACCTACGAAAACTCGTCGTGTTTCGGAACCTCAAAGGCAATCACCAACCCGACGGGGAATCCGGCAAGTGGTTTTCCTTTCGACTTGATAGGGCTACAGGGTTTCACTGTTGTTTGCATTCCGGAACCGCCCATACATGCCCTGGCGGTCGTTGCGGCTCTGTCAATCTGCGTAGCAAAGCGACGCGCATGACGAAGCCACTTGTCACCTGCCTGACGGCGCTGGCTGCGGCCACCTCGGTGTTCGGCCAAGGAACGGTTGTGTTCAATAACCGAAACGCTCTCGCAGGAATCGATGCGAAGATTCTGGGTCCTGACGGAGTTGGCGTTTCCGGCCCCATTTGGAAAGCCGACTTGATTGCAGGACCCGCCGGGACCGCATTATCCGCACTTGTTCCGGTTCCGAACTCCACAACGACATTCCGGACCGTGCTGGCGGCGGGCTACGTGAATTCTATCACGGTCACAATTCCGAATATCAGGGCGGGTGCGGTGGCAATGATCGCAGTGCGAGCTTATCACGGAAACGCCTATGAAAGCGCATCGTGCTCCGGCACTTCAATTCCTATCACCATTCAGACTGGGAATCCGACCGATGACGTGCCGAGAGATTTGGTTGGGTTGCAGGGTTTCACCGTGTGCATTCCCGAGCCTCTGACATACCCCCCGGGAATTCTTGGGGCAGCCGGTCTGTTGCTCTGGCCAAGGAGATGCTTACGATCAGCACGCTCCAAGTCAACCGACCATGATCATGATCACGGTCTCGCTCCTCAAGACACCCCATGAGAAAACTTCTGATCGCCTTAGTCGCAGTAACGGCCACGCCCGCCTTGCTGGGCCAAGGAACCATCATCTTCAATAACCGAAATGTCGCCGCGGGAATCGATGCGAAGATCCTGGGTCCTAGCGGAGCCGGCCTTTCTGGGCCGGATTGGAAAGCCGACCTGGTTGCAGGACCCGCGGGAACACCTCTCGCCCGGCTTGTTCCAGTTCCGAATTCCACAACTCCGTTCAGGACCGGAGTGGCGGCTGGTTATGTAACCCCAATCACGGTCACGATTCCCAATATCGGACCGGGTGCGCGAGCCACGGTTGCGGTGCGCGTCTTTAACGGAAGCAGCGGTTTATCAAGCTACGGCACATCGAGTCCGATTACCGTTCCGACTGGCGACCCGACGACATCGCCCCCGGGGCTGCCAACTGACATGATTGGGTTAACGGGTTTTGCGTTTTTGTGCCCCGAACCTCCCACTTACGCACTGGCCATTCTTGCCGCGGTGGCTCTATTGCTCTGGCGAAGGAAGTAGTTCCAACCAACCAAGCACCGCTCACGACGTTCATGACAAAGGGACTCCTCACCGCAGCCGCATTGATGGTTGCAACGGCTGTGTTCGGCCAAGGAACGGTCATCTTCAATAACCGGAACTTGGCGGCAGGAATTGATGCGAGGGTTGTCGGGCCTGATGGGCTCGGAATCTCAGGCTCGGAATTGAAGGCTGACCTGATCGCCGGTCCTGCGGGAACCGCTGTTTCCGCGCTTGTTCCTGTTCCAAACTCCGTCACCACATTCAGAACCGGCTCGGCGGCGGGTTACGTGAATCCGATCACCGTCACGATCCCCAACATCGCTCCCGGGGCCCAGGCGACGGTTGCGATGCGAGCCTATAACGGGAGCAGCTATGAAACGTCCTCGCGCTTCTGCACATCGAGACCGATTACCATCCCGACAGGTAATCCGCTTTCCAATCCTCCCGAGCTACCCACAGAGTTGGTTGGGTTAAACTCCGCGTGCATTCCCGAACCATCGAAGCACGCACTGGCGGTCTTGGGCGCAGCGGCTCTGTTCTTTTGCCGAAAGCGCAAATGGCGGTGAGCGTATATCGTCATCCCTGAATGCGGAGACAAAATTAATACTAGCCGATTCAACGATTTAACCTTGTAACGATTTTAACGATTTAACGAATCGAGGGCGCCTGATAGCGACTGAATTCACCGTTGCATGGTCCCCACGTCAAAACTAAACTCCCTGTCGTGCAACTGAGCTTTCCTGGGCTGATATGAAACACCACCTGGATTTTGAGAGGCCGATTGCGGAATTGCAGCGAAAACTGGACGAGTTCAAACAGCACCCCGAGAAACACTCCCTGGGGATCAGCATGGAGACGGAGATCCGGCAGATCGAAAAAAAGATCGAAGAAGAACGGAAGCGGATTTTCTCCGATCTGACGCCGTGGCAGCGGGTTCAATTGGCTCGGCACGCCAAACGGCCGTACACGCTCGATTACATCAAGACCGCGTTTGCCGATTTCTCGGAGATTCATGGAGACCGCCTTTACGGGGACGACCAGGCTGTGGTGGGCGGTTTCGCGCAGTTGGACAGTCACAGGGTCATGCTGATCGGCACTCAGAAAGGGCGCGACACCAAGGAAAACATCCGGCGGAACTTCGGTTCTGCGCACCCAGAAGGCTATCGCAAAGCGCTTCGCCTGATGCGCCTGGCGGGCAAATTCAATTTGCCGATCATCGCCTTGATCGATACGGCCGGGGCGTATCCCGGTATTGGCGCCGAGGAACGCCATATTGCCGAAGCCATCGCGGTCAATCTTCGTGAGATGATGCTGATTGACGTTCCCATCATCGCGACGGTGATCGGCGAAGGCGGTTCTGGAGGAGCGCTGGGCATCGGCGTCGCGGACCGAGTCTTGATTCTCGAGAATGCCTATTACTCCGTCATCAGTCCGGAAGGCTGCGCCGCGATCCTCTGGAAAGACCGGACAGCCGCCGCCCGGGCGGCGGAAGCTCTGAAGATCACTGCGAAGGAACTCTACGAACTCGGACTCGTGGACGAGGTCATTCCAGAACCCCTGGGCGGAGCACACAATGACCTTGCGGCCACGGCGTCGCTTCTCAAGAGCCGCCTGCTCCATCACCTGGTTCAATTGAAGAAGCTTTCCGAAAACGAACGGCTTCAGCAACGATACGCCAAGTTCCGCGCCTTTGGCCACTTCCAGGAAAAGCAGCCGGCTCCGGCCAATCCTTGACTGAATGCTCCAGTGTTGTACCCGCTGACTTTTCATCCCATTTTCAAGGAGCGCATTTGGGGTGGACGCAATCTGGCGCGGCTTTTCGGCAAAGATCTCCCACCGGACAAGCGAATCGGCGAGTCCTGGGAAATCTCAGACCGGCCCGAAGCGGTCAGCGTCATTGCTCAAGGATCCTTGGCCGGGAAAAGCCTCCGCTGGCTCATGGAAACCCGGGCTGAGGAAGTGCTCGGACCCGCGTCGGCATCCGAAGGCCGCTTTCCTCTTCTGATCAAGCTCCTCGATGCGACATCGACACTTTCCTTGCAGGTGCATCCTCCGGCTTCCGTTGCGGCTCGATTGAGTGGCGAACCGAAAACAGAAATGTGGTACGTCGCGGACGCCCAGCCCGGCGCGGAACTCTTTGTCGGTCTGAAACGCGGCGTCACGCGAAATGATTTTGAGCGTCAGATGGCCAAGGGCACCGTCGCAGATTGTTTTCACCGGATCCGCGTAAAAGCTGGAGATGCGATGTACCTGCCCAGCGGCCGAGTTCACGCCATCGGGGAGGGACTGGTCATCTTTGAAATCCAGCAGAATTCAGACACAACCTACCGCGTGTTTGACTGGGATCGACTGGGTGACAACGGGCGGCCCAGAGATTTGCACATAACAGAATCGCTCGCGTCGATTAATTTTGAAGATTTCGAGCCCGGGTTGGTGGCCGCCGAGTTTTCAAGCGGCCATCTCTGCCAGCGCACTTTGGTGGCAGGGCCGCTGTTCGTTGTGGAGGAATGCGCATGGAGGCGCGCCGCCCAACGGCGCGTTCAGAACCGCGAGATGCTCATACTCGGAGTGTTGTCCGGCAAACTGATCATCGGACACGAGGACAGCCGGATCGAGATCACCCCGGGACGATTCTCACTGATCCCGGCGTCGGTTCGCGAGTTTGTTCTGCAAGCGGAGACGCCGACGCGCTTTCTCCAATCCAAGCTTGGACAAGGCTGACGCTTATTCGCGTTGCGATTTGTGGCGTTTTGAAGCGCCCTTTTCGGCATTGCGGTGGATCGGCAAGGAGCAGCTCAAGGTTGCGCCACCCTCGCGGGCATTCTGGAATTGAATCGTGGCGCCAATCATGCCCGCCCGATAATTCATGACCCGGTAACCCAGTCCCTCCTTGGTTGGGAAATCTTCCGGCAGTCCAATCCCATCGTCCTTCACGGTCAACTTCGTGGTCCCGCCATTGTTTACCAGGCTGACGAGAAGATTCTTGGCCCGCCCATGCCTGACTGCGTTGTTGATCGCCTCTTGAGCAATCCGGTACAGGTGGATGGCGATGGCGTTATCCGTGACGACGGCGGATTTGTCGTGTTCGATGCGGCAAGAAACGTTGAAGAGTTTCTCCACACTCGTGGCGAGTTCGAGAAGCGCCGCGGCCAATCCGTTTGCCTCCAATTCCAGGGGACAGAGACCGCGCGCCAGGTCTCGGGTTTGCGACACGGTCTGATTAACGAGGTCCGTGATCTGCGCGGCGTCCGCCGCTTCCGGGAGGCGCTTGGCGGCCAGTTTTTTCTGAAGCACCTTGGCCATAAACGAAATGCCTGCCAGATATTGCCCCAGGCCGTCGTGCAAATCCTGACCGAGTCTTCTTTTCTCTTCTTCGGTAATTTCCTGGAATTCCTTCTCCAACCGCTTGCGCACCGTGATATCAATACCCGTCCCGCCGAGCATGGTTGGGCTTCCTGGTTCGGTTGAGATCGGAAATTTGCTTGAGATCCAATAGTGGGCTCCGTCTTCCTGATCGACGATTTCGGTGCTTTCCAGGATCTGTTTGGTTCGAATGACTTGCGCGTCCTGGTCCTTGAATCGAGCCGCGAGAGATTTCGGCCAGATCTCCTCGTCCGTTCGGCCGATCCAGTCGCCCGACTTTCGGTTGAATGCTTTCTCGCAAGTCTCGTTCACATAGACATAGCGTCCTTGAAGGTCCTTCATGTAAACGGCGCAAGGGACGTTCTGCATAAAACAAGCAAATCGCGCCTCGCTTTCGCGGAGTGCGCGCAGGGTTGCGAAATGCTTCACGGCATAACGAATCGACCGTTCCAGCAAAGCCGAATCGAGCTGATCCTTATTGAGGAAATCGGCTGCGCCGAGCCGCATGGCCTCGGCATCCACGTCAGGATTCTCCGTCGTGAGCAAGATGATGGGTACCTTGCAACCGAGCGAAATAGCCGCCTGCAGCAACTCCAGGCCGTCGTGCGGGCCCAGCCGGTAATCCAAAAGATAAACGTCGTGACCGCTGCGGCGAATCGCCTCCAAACCCGCCGCGTAGGTCGGAGACCAGTCCAAATGAATCGAGCTCCGGGTGGCAACCAGCATCCGTCTGGTCAGAAGGAATGTGTCTTCGTCGTCGTCGATTAACAGCACTCGGATCGGTGGTCTTCGGTCCGGGATGGAAGCCGCCGCCAGATCGGCGCTGGCATTTTTCGACGCGGGATTTCTGGAGTTGGTTTGGGAGCCAGATTTGAGCATATCAATAGGCAACTCCGACTTGGCCCGTCAACTCCGGTGAAGAGACGCTTTGGAAGAAGCCTACCCAGCCGGGTGAAGGCACGACGGGCGCATTAGCGTCTGCCACGTGCAGGCGAGTCTCTCATAACCAGGCCGGCTGAGCAAGGTCCGAGTCGAGTCTTCTTGAACCAGTGTCGAGCGGGCCTGAAATGGACCGGGCTTCCGGCACAATTGGGGCATGACCGAGATGGCCCTTGCGGTACACGGGCCGCCGGATGAATGAGGCCACGGTCTGATCAGTAGGAGGAAAAAATCTTATCCATCCGTTGGGCCAGATCTCGGGCCGTTTCGACGTCGGCTGCCTGGTTGCCTGGTTGCTCGGAGATCGCCCAGCCATTGTATCCCGCGCGGTCGAGGGCAGTCATGACCGCCGGCCAGTTGGTGTCGCCGTCGAGCAGTTTTGGGCGCGCTCCCCTGGCGCCGGACGCCGCCGGTTTGGCGCTGAAATCCTTGACATGGATTCTCACGATTCTTTTGCCGAGGACCTGAATCCATCGCTCGGCCGGACCGTAATTGCGCCCGACATTGCCGATGTCGAAATGCCAGCCCACCCACTCGCTGTTGATCGCGTCGAGATAAGCGACGGCCTGCTCTGGTGTCGTGATGAAATTGTTGCCGACATTCTCGATGGAGATTTTCACGCCGAGTTCTTTGGCCAAGGGAATCGCCTTCTTGATTTCCACGATGGAGCGCTCCCAACACTGCTCGTAGCTCACGCCATCGCGCGCGATGCCCGGCACGAGCAGCACGCTGCCCGCCCCGTAAGCGTGGGCGTCCTGCAAACTCAGGACAAGTCCGTCCAAGCCGTACTTGCGCGTCGCCTCGTCGGGAGCGGACAACGGTTTCACCCAGTGAATGTGATCGCAAACGCTGGCGGCCTGCAGGCCGGTTTCCTTGAACGCCGCGAGCACCTCCTCGCGATTCATGGCGCCCATCGGCTCGATGCCTTCGAACCCGGCTGCTTTCATGGCTCGGAATTTCTCGAGCACCGATCCCTTCACGCCGATCGTGGAATACATGATCGCCTTGCGTAAAGGACGCTTCGTGGCGGCTGAGGCGGTCGGAGCAAAAGAGGCTGTCGCCGCGCCGGCCATCGTGATTTTCAAGAATGATCGTCGATTCATGGAATTATTTTTTTGTGCGGAGCTCGCGAACCGAATGGCGTCTCCAACCGGTCGTGCCTGCTGGACCAAGCCGCAGCCAATTTACTCTCCTGCTCCTTGACGGCAAGAGTGCATTTCGCCACCAAACCCCGCTCGAATCTGTGACCCGGCGACTCGTGAAACAAACTCGACCTCACCGCGCGCCCGGCTTCAAGGCGCCGAAAACGTAAAGCCTGTATCCATTCTCAAGAGATGACACCTTTTCGCGCTCTCCAACCTCCATTTGGTGGTGCAGTTCTTGCGCCTTGTCGGCTAGGCCCCGCCCGAGTAATTGAGTTCATGACCGCCGCCAAAGTGATTGAAGAAATTGACGAACTGCCGACGGAGGAACAGGGTCAATCCGTTACGGCCACCTGGCGGGCATGGGCAATTTCGTCGTTGGCAATTTGCCGAATCTGATGGGCGAGTAGCGTGACAACGGCGAGAGTTTTGCCAGCGAGGGTCATGAATTCGACGGTGCAGCCTTTGCCGCCCTCATGAACGAGCACGACCGTGCCGATGTCATCCCTTGCCAGACCATGCTCCGGCAAGTCGGTCGTCAATACTACACTGTCGAGTTCTTTAATCATGTCATTCATCCAAAGGATATGCTGTGGCTAAGGTAGCAATTTCTTCATCTTTGGCAATGAACCAAACGACGCGCACTTTCGGCGAGCGGACGTCGGGCGTGGACAGCGCGCCTTCAATAACGAAATTCCGTCCGAAGGGCGTCGGCACGATTTCAACAACTTCATTATGGCGCGCATGGTTTAGTAAAGCCGAGGCGAGTTCATCCCACGCTTCCAGTTTGAATCCGAAACTGCGGAAAAATTGCGCCCTGTGCTGGCCGTCGCGATGGGCGGCCGAAAGGAGGTAATGGGTGATCTTCCGGCTTGGCACAACCGCCCGTTCGGCGTT
>JACPRI010000057.1 GCA_016190065.1 Verrucomicrobiota bacterium | reverse complement strand
TTCGCTTTCCCAAAAACATTCCGATCCAAAATGCCGCCAACACATTCATCCTGGCCGTCGTCGCTTTGCCTCTCATGGACGCGGCCTACCGCTGGAACTTGGAACGCACTCGCCAGCAATCCCGGCTGCGGCCGATTCGCGAAAAGATTTATTCCTTCGAGACGGCGAAGGCGGATCCGGTCCAGTTCAAGTTTTGGTGGGATCGGTTCGTCCGTGAATGGGGGCGTCTGAGCCGGAAAATCACCGTGCCCGACCCGGAAAACAAGCTGCCGTTCCGGCTCAAACCCGGAAGCAGCGGGTCGTTTTTTGACAGCCAAATCCGCATCAACAGCCTGGGTTTCCGCGACCGGGAATTCGACCGCGACAAGAAAAACCATTACCGCATCGTGACGATCGGTGAATCGACGACGATGGGGATAACACTCCGGCAACGGGACCGGCCCTGGCCGAGAGTGCTGGGTGGCCTGATCCGGACCAACCTGGACTGCAAACGGCCGGTCGAAGTGATCAACGCCGGAGTCGCGGTCTATAACCTCGAAGACAACCTGATCCGGCTGAAGGAGGACGTCTTGCCGCTCAAACCGGACATGGTGATTTCGTATCATGGCTACAATGGGTTTCACTTCCTGCGAGACACGCTGGCCAATGCCCAGGATCTCCCGGCGCCAGCGCCGCCGCCATCGTTCAGTGCCAGACCGTTGCTGTTGCTCGCGCAAGCCGAGTATCAATTCCGGCTGCTCCAGTTCCGGCACCAGTATGACCAGCCCGCGCTGCCCCCGGAAAACGCCGCCCGGCTGCGCTCCGCAGTCACGGATTCGGAGTGCGCCCGCCTCTATCGCAAACTCATCTCCATTGCGCGAAGGAACAATCTGAAGCTGGTCTTGCTCAGCTTCAACATGGCGGTTGATGACCGCAGCCCGCAAGAGGTCGTCGATTTTTACAAATCGGGATTTCCCGATGTCGGTTACCGAATTCAAGCCAATCGCCTGCAAACCTATCTCCTGGAGGAAATCGCCCGCCGGAATCCCGATGTCCTCTACCTCAACACGGCTGATGGACTGGATGGCGACCACGAGAACTTCATCGACCTCGTTCATCTGACTCAACAAGGGAAAAACAAACTGGCCGAAAACATTTTCGAGGGGATCAAGGCTTCCCTGCCTTGCGATGAATCCCTGGCCCGCCCTCCCGCAGAGAAACCGACGAACGGCCTCACGCCCCGATCCTGAAACGGATGACTCTTTGAAAACAGTTCGAGTAACTCAGCCTGCGACGACACGGTCCGCCACCAAGACGGTAGGGCAGACCTGCCGGTCTGCCGATCTCTCCCGCCCCTGACACAGCCATGCTCATGAAGACTGGCAGAGAATCTTGGTTGACAGGTGGTTCGGAAGCCAAGCGGAGCGGCAGCTCCGCCCTACCGGGGGCCCTACCTGGGGCACTGTCAAAACGCGCCTCCCGTGAGCTGCCAAAAAATCCCGCTTCATTTATGCAGTGAGTTCGATTACGACTGTCCGATGCAGATTGCGCCTCCGATTCTCGCCTTGATTCTGTCCTTGGTGACAGTGTTGAGGACCGAGGTTCGAGCGCTGGACGAAACACCCCCCACGTCGAACATGCTCGACGGTCCCTTAACGAACCCGTCCTCTCCCTCCGACGGTGAGAACGCCACAGGCGTTGCCGGCACAAACTCGGTTAATCGCCAGGCTATGATTCTTCTCAGGAAGCATTGCCTGGTCTGCCACAACGAGGAAAAGAAAAAGGGCGGCCTCGTCATGACCACTCGCGATGGCCTGCTCAAAGGCGGCGACAACGGCGCCGTGGTCGTGCCCGGCAAGCCGGGCGAGAGTCTGCTGACGCGGGTGATTCTCCCCGATTCCGATCCTCACATGCCGCCCAAAGAGCAATTGGCGGAAGAGCAAATTCGTCTCTTGCGCGCCTGGGTTAACGACGGTGCGGAGTGGGATGCCGCAGCCTTGGCGGAAGCTGCTCCGACTTTGGATCCCGCGCAACTCCGCCCTTTGCCGCCCTCCTACCTGCCCGTCCTCACGCTGGCGTTGTCGCCGGATGGAAAGCGACTGGCTGCAGGCCGAGGAAACGGCGTCATCCTTTACGATCTCAGCGAGACCAACCACCCAATCGCGGCCCGGCTTGAAGGCCTTCGCGACGCCGTGCAATCGCTGGCTTGGAGTCCGGACGGGAAGCAACTGGCCGCCGGCGGATTTCGCCGCGTTTTGCTCTGGAACACGACGACGCTGGAAAAACCGCTTGAACTCACGAACCTGACCGGCCGAGTCACCGCGCTCGAATTCACGCCGGACAGCGCCAATTTGATCACGGCCGATGGAGTCGAGACGCAGCGCGGGGAGATTCGCGTGTGGAAATTGCCGGAGGGCGAACTCAAAGCCGGGTGGGTCGCACACAGCGACAGCATTCTCGATCTGAAGGTCAGCCCCGACGGCAAATCGCTTGCGTCCGCGAGTGTCGATAAGCTCGTGAAGCTTTGGGAATTGTCCGGTGGCCAGGAGCTCGCGAAGCTCGAAGGGCATAACGGACATGTTCTGGCCCTTGCGTTCAAGCCCGATGGTTCTGTGCTGGCCTCCGGCGGCGCAGACAGGGAAATCAAAGTTTGGGACGTCAAAACCAAGGAGCAGAAGACCACGATCCGGAATCATCCCGGCAACGTCACGGATCTCGCTTGGGCTTCCGACGCCAAGCACATTTTCTCGGCTTGCGAAGACGGCGCGCTCCGGCATTGCGAGGAGACGAAGGAACGTCCGGAAAAGACGTTCACCAGCGCCAACGCAATGTTGCACGCGCTGGCAATTTCTCCTGATGGCAAGAGCATCTACGGCGGATGCGACGACGGTTCGATCGGCGTCTGGCAAACCAATGGCAAACTGGTCGAGAGGCTCGCCCAGCCTTCATCAGAACAAACGACAGAACCGAAGGAGGCCGCCGGTGAGAACAAACGCCACGGCAAAGGACTCCCTCTCCTCTATGCGAATGGAGGTGAGGGCCGGGGAGAGGAGGCTCGTTCGGCCAGCACTGGCACATCCCCTCTCCTCGGTCCTCTCCCCACTCCTGCATCGCAGGGAGAGGAAGAAAAGAGAGCTCTGGTCGCACCGGCCAATTCTCCGCTCAGCTTCGTCAACGACGTGCTGCCGGTGTTGAGCAAAGCGGGCTGCAACGCCGGCAAATGCCACGCGAAGCCGGAAGGCCAAAACGGTTTCAAGCTTTCCGTCTTCGCTTACGATCCCAAATCCGACTACCGGGAGATCGTCAAGGACGCGCGAGGCCGAAGGGTTTTTCCGGCCTACGCCGAAGCAAGCCTGATTCTGAAAAAACCGACGCTGGCCATTCCGCACGAAGGAGGCGAACGTTTCCAGGCTGGCTCGCACTCCTACCAAACTCTAGTGCGATGGATGGCGCAGGGCATGCCCTACTCTTCACCGAACGATCCCAAGCTTGAACGCATCACCGTTTCTCCCAGTGAACGGCGTTATCGCAAAGGTGACCAGCAAGCGCTGACGGTTCAGGCCCATTATTCAGATGGCAGCGTCCGCGAGGTGACGGAATTGGCCGACTTCGAATCGAACGACAAAGAAATCGCCGCCGTGACTGAAAGCGGTCTCGTCACGGTCGCCAAGATCAGCGGAGAGGCGGTGATCGTTGTCCGGTTCATGGGCCTGGTCGAGGTGTCGCGCGTTTCCGTGCCGCCGGATCGCTCGTTGCCCGATTCGCTGTACGCCGCGCTGCCCGTGAGAAACTTCATTGATGAACTGGCTTACGCGCGATTCAAAACGCTGGGATTGCTCCCCTCCGACACTTGCACCGACAGTGAATTCCTGCGCCGGGCGGCGCTGGATACGATCGGTGTCCTGCCGACACCGGAAGAATCGCGACGGTTTCTGGACGACACAGCGCCGGATAAACGCGCCCGGCTGATCGACCGTTTGCTGCAACGTCCGGAGTATGCCGATCACTGGGCGACCAAATGGGCGGATTTGCTCCGGCCCAATCCGGACCGGGCGGGCGTCAAGAGCGTCTTCATGCTGGATCAATGGCTGCGCGCAGGTTTCCGACAGAACCAGCCCTACGATCAGTTCGTTCGCGAAATTCTGACCGCGCAGGGCAGCACGCACCGATACGGCCCGACGGTTGTCTTCCGCGACCGCCGCGAACCGCAGGACATCACGACTCTGGTCAGCCAGATTTTCCTCGGCGTCCGCCTCGAGTGCGCGAAGTGCCATCATCATCCAAACGAGAAGTGGAGCCAGGATGACTTCTACCAATTCGCGGCTTACTTCGCCGAGATCAAACGCAAAGGCACGGGCATTTCCCCGCCCATCTCCGGTGACTTCGAGGTCTTTTACCACGCCCCCGGCGGTCAGGTGAAACATCCGGTGACCGAAGCCGTCATGCGCCCGAAGCCGCCGGAAGGCCCGCTGGCTAAGATCGAAAATGGGATCGACCCGCGCCGGGACCTTGCGGAATGGGTCACCGCGCCGGAGAATCAGTTCTTCGCCCGCGCCGTCGTGAATCGAGTCTGGGCGGAATTCTTCGGCCGCGGATTTGTGGATCCGGTGGACGACTTCCGCACGTCCAATCCGCCCAGCAACGAGCCGCTCCTCGACGCGCTCGGCAAAGATTTCGTTCGGCACGGCTGCGATCTCAAGCAACTGATGCGGACGATCATGCGGTCGCACCTTTACCAGCTCAGTTCGTTGCCGAACGAACACAACCTCGGCGACACGCGCAACTTCTCGCGCGCCTACCGCCGCCGCTTGCCGGCCGAAGTGCTAGCGGATGCCGTGGCCGACGTCACGGGCGTGCCCACATCATTTCAGGGGCTGCCGGGCGGCTCGCGGGCGAAAGAAGCGTGGAATTACAAGATCGGTTCTGAATTCATGGACGCGTTTGGCCGCCCCAATTCCAGCAGCGACTGCCCGTGCGAACGCGACATCAAGCCGAGCGTGGTCCAGGCGTTGCACATGATGAACGCGAATGATCTCCAAACCAAGATCGCGCACGCGGAAGGCCGCGCGAAGCGTCTGGCTTCCGGCGACCGAACCACCAAAGAGATTATCACCGAGCTTTATCTGGCTTCGTATAGCCGCTTCCCCACACCCGAAGAGCTGAGCCTGGCGAGCCGTGCGTTCGCGGCGGAAGGCGCCACGCGGGAGTCTGCGACCGAAGACGTCATGTGGGCGCTGCTGAATTCGGCCGAGTTTGTCTTCAACCACTGATGCCACTGATGGGTCTTAACCATCAAAACTATTGACAGACGCACCGGTTCTAAGGCCTGATCAACGTGATCCCAACGGAAAGCCCGTTTGCAGCTCGTTTCGCGGATGAACGCTTTGCCCTTTCATCAGCTTTGGGACTCAAGAGCCAGGCACGCGTCGAGGCTGGATTGGAAATGAGCTTCCAGACGGAGTTATTTCAAATAAGCCTTGGGCGCGGTTCGTCCAACAGCTTGTTGACGCACGAAATACCGTGTTCAGAAGAAATCGGCTGAGAAACAAGAATTCATGTCGGCAAGTGTTCGTCCGATATTCAATGGAGTCCATCGGCAGTTAAGATTGCACTCCATGCGCTTGGGTGAGGACTGGCAAATCGAAGTCAGGCCTCTGACCCTGACGCATCAGCCGCCCAAGGTCATTCACATCAAAGATTCAATCCCCGTATCCGAACATGAACGAGACCTCCAACCTCCGCCAACCCACATCCCGCCGCCAGTTCCTTAAGGCTTCCTCCTCGGTTGCTCTCGGCGGGATGGTCGGAACCAAACTGGCTTTTTCCGGAAGCAGCTTTGCCCAAAACAGCGAGACCCTGCGTGTCGGCTTGATCGGCTGCGGCGGGCGCGGTTCAGGCGCGGCCAGCCAGGCGCTCCGCGCTGACAAGAACGTCATCCTGACCGCCATGGGCGACGCGTTCTCCAACAAACTGAACGGCAGCCTCAATGCGCTCCAGCGGGATTTCCCCGATCGGGTCAAGGTCGATCCCGACCATTCTTTCGTCGGCCTCGACGCCTATCAAAAGGTGCTGGCCAGCGGTGTGGACGTGGTCATCCTGGCCACGCCGCCCGGATTCCGGCCCTTGCATTTCAAAGCCGCCGTGGACTCGAACAAGCACATCTTTTGCGAGAAACCGATGGCCACGGATTCGCCCGGGGTTCGCACGGTCATGGCCGCGGTCGAGGAAGCCAAGAAAAAGAAGCTGGCGGTCGTGGCGGGATTTTGCTGGCGCTATGACTATGCTCGGCGCGCGCTGTTCCAGCGCGTCCATGAAGGCGCCGTGGGGGATCTCCGCGCTCTTTATCACTGCTATTACACGGGACCGGTCAAGCCGATGCCGCCCGCGGCGGATCGCCCGCAGGGGATGAGCGACGTCGAATGGCAGTTGCGGAACTGGTATAATTTCGTCTGGTTGAGCGGCGATGGCTACGTCGAGCAAGCCGTTCATAGCGTCGATAAACTCGCCTGGGCGATGCGCGACATGCCGCCCGTGAAATGCACCGCCGTCGGAGGCCGGCAGATTCCGAATAACGAGGGCAATATCTACGATCACATCGAGGTGAACTACGAATATCCCACCGGCGTGCGCGGCTTCGTGGTGCACCGGCAGATCACCAACTGCCACGGTGGAGTCCACGATCATATGATGGGAACCAAAGGCGTCGCGAATATCACTGGAGAACGCCGCCGTCCCCTGGACATTACCGGCGAGAATGCCTGGGAGTACAAAGGCCCCACGCCTGACATGTATCAGGTCGAGCATGACGAATTATTCGCGTCGATCCGCGCCGGCACGCCGATCAACGACGGCGTCCGCATGTGCACGAGTACGTTGCTCGCGATCATGGGGCGGACTGCGGCCTACACCGGACAGGAGATCAGTTGGGATCAGGTGCTCAACTCCCAGGACAAGCTTGTCCCGGATCAGCTCGAATGGAACATGGCGCTGCCCATCGCCCCGATGGCCATGCCCGGCCGCACCCGATTTGGATGAAATCAAGACGAGATTGGGGAGCACACGCGCCCTCGCGTGTTCCGACCGGCGCCTCGCCGGTCGGAACAGGAGCACCATCCAACTGCGAACTCGTGGGCCTTTCCTGCGCCCGAGAGTGGTCGGCGAGGCGCCGACCACTGCACGCGAAGGCGCGTGTTCCGATCCCCAATCAACCTCCCAGACACCTGAGACCCGGACTTGAATGAAGAAACCGAACTTTACTCGCCGTGATTTTTTGAAAGCCAGCGGACTGGCTGTCGCCGCGACCGCGATCCTCCCTGCAACGCTGAGCGCCGCCGCCGCTTCGTCTGGCCAAAAGCGGGCGATCAGAAAGGCCATCATGTGGTCCACGATCGCTTTCAAAGGCTCCATCCTGGAAAAAATGCAGGCGGTCAAGGCCGCCGGTTTCGAGGGCGTGGAACCGATGGGCGGGATGGACCGGGATGAAGTGAAAAAGGCGCTCGATGCGACCGGTTTGAAAGCCGCGAGCGTTTGCTGCCACACGCATTGGGCCAAACCGTTGTCCGATCCCAACCCGGCGGCGCGCGAAGTGGGGCTGGAAGGGCTGAAATTGTCTTTGCACGACGCGAAACATTACGGCGCAACCTCGGTGCTGCTGGTGCCGGGCGTCGTGAATGACGCCGTGAATTACGATCAATGCTTCGAGCGCTCGATCGTGGAGATTCGCAAGGCCATTCCGGTGGCCGAGGAATTCGGTGTGAAGATCGCCGTGGAAAACGTATGGAATAATTTCATCACCAAACCGGAACAGGCGGTTCGCTATCTTCAGGAGATCCACAGTCCCCAGGTGGGCTGGCATTTCGACATCGGCAACATCCTGCGCTACGGGCTGCCCGAAGAATGGATTCCGGCGCTGGGCAAACACATCCTCAAACTCCACATCAAGGAGTTCAGCCAGGCGAAACGCTTCAGCGTGAAATTGCTCGAAGGCGACAACCACTGGCCCGCGATCATGAAAGCGCTGGACGCGGCGGGTTATGCCGGATGGGGCATTTCGGAGCAGCCCGGCGATCAAGCGAAGGATGCCGAGAGCTTGAAGGATCTGTCCGACCGCATGAGCCGCATCTTCGCGATGTGACTTCGATCACCAGAGAAACGACCTCTGTTCCGCGAGCATCTTCTCGCCGTCCCACAAGGTCGCGCGCCAGGCGAGCAATTCTCCCATCTGCTTGAATTCCTCGCCGGACACCTGGAGTGCCGACCAACTGCTGAACCAACGCCGTTTTTGAACGGCCTGCTCCAGGACGAGCGGTTTCAGCAAGAAGTTTTTGCTCGTCCGCAGTTCCATGCGCAACCTCAGGTTCCCGGCCAGAGTGCCTTTGGCTTTCCATTGAATGTCGAAGCGCAGCGCGGACCGTTGCTCCGGACTCTTTCGGAGACTCTCCTGATAAGCGTCGCGCTCATACAGGCTGGGAGAGCGCGCGTGGCGGCCTTCGAGGTCGAGATAATGCGGAAGCACTTTGATGATCTTGGCATCGGCCGCGGCACCGGTAACACCGCAAAGATGGAAAAGCGCGAGCAATAGAACGATTCGGAGCGCAGCTTGAAGGCTGCTTGCGGCTCCGCTCTGGAGTCGAAAGTTGAAGCGGCCTGAAGGCCGCCCTCCTAAAGAACTGCGCACGGACCATGAAATGGACATTGGCCGGGCGGCGCTGCGGCGCCGCCTCAACCGCCGAAAGCCGGCTGCGCGACAACGCAGCCCTGCCAGTTGCATGGAAAGAGTGATCATGTCTTCTCGGTTCCTTCGAGCAATCTCCGAATCACAACTCAACCGTTTGCAGTTCAATCTTGCCCCAGTAACCAAACTCCCAAGCCCAATCATTCGCGCAATTCTCCAGGCGCACCAGAGTCTTGCGGCCGGCGTATGCGGACAGGTCCACCTGGATTTTCTTCCAGCGTTCGCCGCTCTTGCCGATGATTTCCTTTTTCAGCACCGTCCCTTCAGCCAGCACGCGCAGTTCCCAATCACCCCGGTCGTGCGCCGCGACTTCCACGGTGAGTAAAGTCCGCTTTCCTTTGGGCACTTCGATCGCGCGTTCCAACGCCGCGCCGGTCTCCTGGTTGAACGGATGCGTCATCAGCACATTCTTGTGCCCGATATATTCCGTGAGCTTCGTGGGCGCGCCTTCGAAGTCCGGGCAAATGACCCGCCATTGCGGATTCCACAACGCCACTGATTCACCGTCGCGCGGCCATTCAATGGACGAAGTCGCCCGTTCGTCGCCGATCAATTGCTTGCGCAGGTCCGGCGTCAGCGGCCGGTTGTCTTCCGGAGGATTCAGCAGGAACCAAATCAGATTCCGGAAATCGGCGTCGGGCATTTGTTCCAGACCTTCGGGCATGACCGACACCTCGCTGACGCGCATCGAGGCGATGTTGGATTTGGCGATGACTTCCTCCTTCGGTCCCTGGGCCAGCAAGCGAATCCGCGTCTCGGTGTCTTCGACCAATCGACCGCTGACCGTGCGGCCATCCTTCGTTTCCACTTCGACGTTTTCATACCCTTTGCCGATGATTTGATTCGGATCGATGACGTTCGCGAGCAGCGCGTCCAAAGTCGATCGCCCGACGCCCGTCAAATCCGGCCCGACCTCCGCGCCCTCGTTATGAAGCTTGTGGCACGTGAAGCACGTCTTCCTCGCAATCTCGCGTCCAGCGTTCAAGTCAACTCCTCCATTGAGGACCACGCGTTTCTTCGCGGACAGGAGTTTCAGCTTGTCGGCATCGGTGTCGCGGACGCGGCCGATGACTTTCTGGGCGCGGTTGCGCGCGTAGTCATCGCGCGAGTTGACGAGGGAGCGCACGACCGTGACGGGCAGATCGCTCGGCGAAACGATTTTGTTTTCCAAAGCCGTGATGAACGCGCGCGTCCAATTGCCGCGTGAAGTCATGACTTCGGCCGCAACCCGCTGCGTGGCGGGGGAAAACTTTTTCCAGCGCCGCATGATTTCTTCCGGCAGCGAGTCGCCGCCGACTTCGCCCAGGGCCCGCAGCGTTTCCTGCGCGAGCCGCTCCAGGTTTGATTGCTCCAGCAACCTGACCAGCGCCTCGCGGACGGCGTCGGTCTTTTGCTGTTTGACCGATTGCAGAGCCTGGAGACGCTGCTCCAAGCTGGCCTGTGAACTCTCGACCAGCTTCAACGTCGCGCTTAACGCCGCCGCATCGCCCCACAACGTGCCCAGTTGGCGGGCCCGCGAAGCGACGTCCGCGTTGGCATTCTTGCTCAGCCTAGCCACGAATTCTCCGGGCGGCCTGGACGGCACGAGAGCCTTGCCTTTTTGGCCGTCGATTAAACCGTCCAACGCGGCCACGGCCAGGGCGGGCGCGCTTTCCGGAATCGCCTGCACGAAATCCGTCGCCGCGTCCAATTTCGCCGTGTCCTGCGTGTCGCACAGGCGGCGCATGAGTTTGCGGGTTAGTTCTCCGCTTAACGGCATCGTGTCCGGACCGTTCTCAATCAACCAATCCAAGGCGGGCTGAGGATCGCGAGCAGCCAACGGCTCGGCGGCCATCCAGATCATGAACGGCAAGACCGGATCGTTGTCCGAACCGGAATGCCGGACGAGCGCGGCGAGAATCGGACCCGTATCGGCCTCGCGGAGGGCGGCGGGGACCGGAGTGTTCACCGTCAGCGAACCGGAAACAAATTGGCGCGCCGCAGTGGCCACGCCCAAACGCACGGAGTCGTCGGGATCCTCAGCCAAAGCCTGGAGCCGCGAGAGGGCGGGCTCCGAGGCCTCGCGGCGTTCGCCGGTCAAGCGCGCGACCCAGGCGCGAATCGCGGCCTCTTTGTCAGTGGTCAAACTGTCCAGCGTGGCTTCGTCCAACAGGCCGGACGAGTGCAGAGTCCAGAGCGCAGCCAACCGCGCTTCGAGCGTCGGACCCTCGCGGAGCAGATTTTGCAGCGGTGTTTTGGTTCGAGGCTCCCGCCGCTCGTTGAGAATTCTTTGCGCCATGCGCCTCTGCCAGACATTGCGATGCGCGAGCGTGGAGACCAATTCGTTGCTGCTCAATTTGGCCAGGTTCAAGTTTGCGGGGCGCGGCGGCACGGGTTTCCCCGGTTGATCGCCGACATAAACCACGCGCCAGATGCGGCCAAACTCGCGATCGACGCCTTCGGGATCCGCGTTCGCGTTCTGGTAACACGGGTATTTGTCATACCAATCCATGATCCAGAGCGCGCCATCGGGACCAACTTGCGAACTGACCGGGCGAAACCAGCCGTCGTTCGCGCGGACAAAATCCCGGATGAACGAAGCTTTGAAGCTCGAACCGTTTGGAGACAGGCGATCCTGGTGAACCGAGCTGTCGTGGATGTTGCCCATGAACGCGGTCCCGACGTAATCGGGGGGATATTGATCACCCTGGTAAATCTGGACACCGGCGTAGGCCGCGCGGAAATGTTTGTGGTCCACGATCGAAGGCAGCAATTGGTAGGCGTAAGGATGCGGCGGCGTGCCCGCTTGCCGCGCGTAAATGCCGCCCGGCGCCATGTGGAACAGATGATCGATCACGCACGCGGTCACAAAGGCATTGCCGGCGCGGTCGAAATCCACGCCCCACGGATTGCTCGTGCCCTCGGCGAACACTTCAAATTTCTTCGTGCGCGTATCAAAGCGCGCCACCGCCGCCGTCATGAGCACGTCAGGTTCGCCTGGCTTGTTCGGGTCTTTGACTTTCGAGCGCGTGAACACGCCGTGCGTCATGTACAGCCAGCCGTCCGGGCCCCAGGTGAAGCTGTTCAGCAATTCGTGACGATCTTCGAGGCCGAAGCCTGTCATCAACACCGTCCGTTTGTCCGCGACATCATCACCGTTGGAGTCTTCCAGAAAGAGCAAGTGCGGCGCTTGCCCGACATAGACGCCGCCGTTGCCCACGAGGATGCCCGTTGCCAGATTCAAGCCGTCGGCGAAGACCGTGACTTTGTCCGCGCGTCCGTCGCCATCGATGTCTTCGAGAACTTTCACATTGTCGCGCGGCTTTTTGCCCGCCGGCGCGCCGAGCGGATATTCGTAAAGCTCGACGACCCACAAGCGGCCGCGTTCGTCCCAGGTCATGGCGACGGGATTCACGACGTCCGGCTCGGCGGCAAAGATCCGGATTTCAAACCCGGGCGGCACAGTGAATTGCTTCTGAGCCTCGGCGGCGGGCAAGGCGGGCGTCTGCGTGGGCGTGTAAACGCCGGTCAACTGGCGTCCCGCGGCAAGCACGGATTGATGAGCGACGGCGAGAGAAAGGCAACCCAGGGCCAAGCGAAGGAAAGAGTTCATGGCGGACATTAAAGGAAATCGGCCTTGCTCAGGTCAATGATATCCGCTGGCCATTTCCCCGGACGTCAACGATTTCTAACTGGCAGTTCGGATCGGACGGCAAAGTAGCCTTTTCCCCGGACGGCCAGCGGATTGCCACCGGCAGCACGGATCAAACGGCCAAAGTGTGGAAGGCGGCATCACCGGACCAAGTGGCGGCCTGGCAGAAAGAAGAACAGGCCGCTGCACAGCGCTGAGTCAAAATCCGAATGTCGAAATCCGAAACAAATCCACAGCGCGATCCACCTTCGTTCGACTCGTTTTGAATTGATCTCCTTTCCGCCGCGGCATCGGGAACTGGGTTTCACTCACTTTCCAGGATTTGTTCCAGCTTTGCCAGCAAATCGGGCACGTCTTCGGTCACCGTTTGCCAGACGATTTCGTAGTCCACACCGCCGTAGTCGTGGATATTGAACCTCCCGCAGGATGTTCGGACCAAGGTAAGGACTCAGAGACTCCGGCGTGACGAGTTCGACGCGCCGCTGAAACAGGGCTTCGAGAAAATCTCCCAACTCCACCAGGTTGGCGAGCGTTTTGCGCCGAGGCTCAAAATGAACCAGGAGATCGACATCACTGTCCGCGCTTTCTTCGCCACGCGCGCACGAACCGAATAACCCGATTCGGCGGACGCCAAAACGCCGCAGATCAGTTTGGTGCTCTTCCAGTTGTTTCAGGAATTTGCTGGTGGCGGCAGTCATGAGGCCGGTTTGAACTGGAAAAGCCTACCGTTTTCACAATCTAATTTCAATCGCGATTCATACCGCAGTGGCCACCAAAGGACTACTGGCCCGCGCGTTCCCACGCCGCAGCGACCTGATCGAACACCTCGTCCACTTGCGGGTTGAGATTCTGCTGCTCCGGATGTTCGCGCAACCACGCCACCGACTCGCGGATGCCGACGCGAAACAGTTTACGGCATTGAAATTCCGGCACGAACCGCTTGATCTTCGAATTGTCGAACACACCCGGATTGGATTTGTCGCCTTTGAGCGGGCCGATCATCCGCGGCACCGTCTGGCAAACGAACTCCGTCGGCACTTTCAAAATATTCGGCGACGCGACACCCAGCGCCGCCGCGATCTCGACGTAAATCTGGTTCCAGGTCAGCACTTCGTCGCTGGTGATGTGGAACGCTTCGCCGACCGCCTCGGCTTTGCCCACCAAACCAACCAGACCTACGGCGAAATCGCTTGCCGCCGTGAGTGTCCAAGGATTCTCGCCGTCGTCAGGCACAAACACGGGTTTGCCTTGCTCCAATCGCGCCGCGAACGAGTAGCTCGAACTGGAGACGATGTTCGGAATCCACCGTTTCGAGTAGGTGTGAGACGGACGCACGATCGTCACCGGAAAACGGGATTCCTCCCATCGCTGGCGCAGCCATTGTTCGCACTCGACCTTCTTCTGTGCGTAATCCCAGAAGGCGTTTCCCATCGGCGCAGTTTCGGTCAACGGCAGTTGCCGGTGCGGCTTGGCATAAACCGTGGTCGAACTGATGAACAGATATTGCCGCACGGAGTCCTTGAACAAGTCGAAGTCAATTCGCAGATCGGTGACTTCATAGCCGATGAAATTGAGCACCATGTCCGGCTGCACGCCGTGCAGGGCGGCACGCATCGCCTGCAAATCTTTCCGGTCGGCTTGAACGGCCCGGTATTGCGGCGGGACGGAATTCTTGCCCCGACTCACGACGAAGATCTCCTGGCCGCGTTCGTGCAGCAACGCCGCGCACTCCGCCGAAATATTGCCTGTGCCGCCGATCAGGAGGATTCTCATTACAGACTGAATACCAAATCGAAGGTTGATTCGTCACGCGTGGACCTGCACTATCTCGTCGAAATTCTCCAGAGCCATGAAACCAGGAATCACTTTCGGCCAGGCTGCCTTTGCGCTTCATCCGCGCCCATCTGCGATATCGGGGGTTGTTCTCGCCCTCTTCCTTGGCAGCGTGTCTATTCAAGCCGGGAACTGGCCCGCGTGGCGCGGACCGCGCGGCACGGGCGTTTCGACGGAAAAGAATTTGCCCGTCCGTTGGAGCACCAACGAAAACGTGCGTTGGCACGCGGCTTTGCCCGATCGCGGGAATTCGACCCCCATCGTGTGGGG
>JACPRI010000376.1 GCA_016190065.1 Verrucomicrobiota bacterium | reverse complement strand
CGCGCCGAGGAGAAGCAGTGCCACGATCTCGAATTGAACGTGCTCATGAGCATCGAAGACGTCACCGACCGCGTCAACGCCGTCGTAAAGCCGGAGATGGCCGCCGAGCAGGCGTTTCTCGCCCGCCGCAAGGTCATGGCGGAAATTGAAAAGGAATCGCTCGACCAGACCGCCCTCCGCAGCGACGTCGTCACGCTGTTCCAGGGCGGCAAGTATCATCTTTACCGCCTGAAAAAATACACGGACGTTCGCCTCGTGTTCGCCCCCGAACAACAGATCGCGTTCTTCGGCGGCGACCCGGACAATTTCGAATATCCGCGGTTCGACCTGGATGTCGCCTTTTTCCGCGCCTACGAGAACGGCCAGCCGGCGAAGATTCAGCACCATTTGAAGTGGAGCAAAGCCGGCGCGGCCGAGAACGAATTGATTTTTGTCTCAGGCCATCCCGGCCGCACCAGCCGCCTCCTCACCGTCGCGGAACTGGAGTATCACCGGGACGTGCGGCTCCCGAATGCTCTCGCCCGGCTCTATCGCGCGGAAGTCGTTTTGACGGCTTACAGTGCGCGGAGCGAAGAAAACGCCCGCCGCGCCAAGGAAGATTTGTTTTCCGTGCAGAACAGCCGCAAGGCGCTCCGCGGCATGCAGGGCGGATTGCTCGACCCGGCTCTGATGGCTGCTAAAAGAGCGGAAGAACGCAAACTGCGCGAGGCCGCGGCGGCCCATCCCCAACACAAAGACGCCGTGACGGCGTGGGACCGCATTGAACAGGCGCAGAAACTCATTCGTGAGAATGCACCACGATTCAATTTCCTGGAAGCCGGCCTCGGCTTTAACAGCAAGCTTTTCGACATCGCGAGAACCCTGCTCCGCGCAGCCGACGAGCGTCCCAAGCCCAACGGCGAGCGCTTGCGCGAATTCGTCGAGTCCGGCCGCGAGTCCCTCGAATTCCAGCTTTTCTCCGAGGAACCGATTTATGAGGACTTCGAGCAACTCAAGCTCGCAGACTCGCTGACGTGGCTTTCCGAGCAACTGGGCTACCAGCACGAGCTGGTTCTCAGAGTCCTGGCCGGAAAATCTCCTCAGCAACGAGCCACCGATCTCATCCGCGAATCGAAGGTGAAAGACGTCGCGACGCGCAAGAAACTTTACAGCGAGGGAAAATCCGCCGTCGATGCCGCGCGGGACCCGATGATCGAACTTGCCCGTCTGGTGGACGCAGAAGCTCGATCCGTCCGCAAGATCATCGAGACGCAGACCGAGATCAAACAGCAAGCCTACGCTCAAATCGGCAAAGTCCGATTTGCTCTGTCCGGGACGGGATCCTATCCGGATGCCACCTTCACGCTTCGGCTCGCCTACGGCGCCGTGAAAGGGTACGAGGAGAACGGGCGCCCGGTCCCGTTCCAAACGACGGTCGCCGGCCTTTACCAGCGCGCGGCTGAACAGAAATTCAAGCCCCCATTTGACCTGCCCCAAACCTGGGTCCAGCGAAAGAACCGGCTCAACCAGGCGACACCGTTCAACTTCGTGAGCACAGCCGATATCATCGGCGGCAATTCGGGCAGCCCGGTGATCAATCGCAATGCCGAAGTCGTCGGCTTGATCTTCGACGGGAACATTTACTCGCTGGTGCTGGATTACGGCTACACCGATGCCCAGGCCCGCGCCGTGTCCGTCCATTCATCGTCGATTGTCGAGGCGCTGCGCAGGATTTATGACGCCGGCAAACTGGCGGATGAGATCACCGGCCGGCGTTGATCCCACGGCAGCCGGGACAAAGTGCGCCTCACCCCTCTTCGCTTGCATGACCTTGGGCCGAACCGGTCCTTGACCGCCCGGCTCGCTCAAGGCGATACTTGGCGCATGAGCACTACTGTGCGCGTGACCACCAAGCGGCAGGTCGTGCTGCCCAAGCAATATTGCGAGCAAAAACGAATCAAACCCGGCGCAACGGTTCGTGTCACCCCGGTTGCCGATGGCCTATATCTCACTCCCATTCGGCCCCCGACCGAGCAGGAATTGCGCGAGGTGTTCAAGGCCGCCGGAGGTCGTGGACCGAAACACATCAGTGCCGAAGAAGAGAAACTGATAGCTGAGTCGATTCGTGCCGTGCGGGTTCGTCGATCCGCCAGCTCATGATCGCCGTGCTGGACACAAGTGTTGTCCTAGCCGGGATTTTCTTCCGAACCGATTCCTACCGCTGCCTGGTGGCGTTCGCACGCCGGAACTATCAACTCGCCGGAACTCCCGACATCTTTGAAGAGTATCGCGAGGCTTGTGCGGAATTCAAACAACGGTCTGGCAGAACCGAAAAACCGGAACCGATCTTGGAGTGGCTGTGATGCGTCTCAGAAGGCGCGGCTGTCTTCGTCAATTCATCACTTTCCGGTGAAATCCTTCTGCCCCGCTCACAGAAAGAACTCTTCGCCCTGCCAGATTTGGAACCAGCCGGTGTCGGAGTTCAGTTCGACAAACAGAAATTGTTTTTTGGTCGCGGGGCCTTCGCCGATCGGCACGTCCCGCCAGTAATCCCAGTATTCCAGCTTCACGAGTTTGGTTTTGCTCGGCGCGGCCTTGGCGTCTTCCGTCGTTTCAGAGATGAGCAAGACCGCCGCTTCGTAAGGGTCTTTGACCTCGTTGATCCGTTCGTAGCGCACGGTTTCGCCGGTGTCATCGTCGGTTACTTCGAAAACACCGGTCGTGTCTTTGACGACTTCGAGGAAGCTCGGATCGAAGCCGAATTCGTCATCGAGGCGCAACAGCAGGGCATCGTGAGCCCCCGCTTGATTGGGCACAACGCGGAGACGGAGTGTCAAGGCGTCATCCGGATTGAAGGATTGGGTGTTGGTGCCGGCGAGCGCGTAGTCCGTGAACTTGAATGCCTGGCCGCCGATTCGCCGACTGAATTCCAGGATTTCTTTGATCGTGAAATCGTAGGCCTGGAATTCCGGATGCCCTTTCGCCAGCGAGACCAACGCCCCGACGCGGTAATCGAGCGGATTGTAAAATGCGATCCTCGTGTCGGCCTGGTTCAGCCGTTCCTTGAACATCTCCCACAGGGTTTTCCCCTGGCCGTTCCCATTGCCGTTGGCCATGGCTAAGCTCCGAGAACGGCCGCCACGACCCTGGAAACCACGTAACAAATGGCCACGATGAAACTGCCGATGACCACGGCGACGGCGGTGTTGCCTTTTTTCAATTCTTCGTCGAAAGCCACGCCGGGCGTGAGCTTGTCGAAGACTTTGTAGCCCACGACCACCAGGAGGATGGCGACGAGGCCGAAGGCGACGGTCGAGACAATGTCGCCCAGGAAATATTCAGGCAGGTGCATGTTCATAATCCTTTCTTTTGTGTGCTCACGCGACTTTCCAGCGTTTGTAGAAAACGAGCCAGACGAGAAACCACGCCATCCCAACGGCCGTTGGGATCATGAGGAGCCAAAAGAACACCCGCCCGGTCGTCGTTGGCCTTGTCACGTAAGCACGGTGAACGTGCTGGTCGGTGTACATCAAGTCCCGGTCGATGCCGGTCGGGACATAATCGCGGTTGACCGGAGTGTTCTGGGTTTCGAGCTGGCGGACTCGCGTTTCGAGATTGGTGTCGGTCGCAAGGAGCGCCTGGTAGCGCGCCGGATCCATCTCGGAGCGATGGTGGTAGGCCCAGCGAGCGCGGTCGTCCAAAGCGCGGCCGAGCAACCACCACCAAAAAAATCCATTGTAGGAATCGTTGTAAGTCACGGGAGGCCGTGTCGCGTAAGGCTCGAAGTGGCGCTCGGCTCGAATCGGTCGCGTTCGGTAAGTCTGAGGATCTGGAACAAAAACTGGCCGGCTACGAGACGAATCCGAGTAGGAGCGCCCTCCTTCGGACGGGCGATTGACGGCTGGCGGTGGTGACCGGGTTTCTGAAGCGAGGCGACGGGAGGATTCCGAGGCTTTGCGCTGCTTAGAATCCGAGAAGTCGCGCTTGCTGGCGGCTTCTTTTTGGGCGCGCGCCGCCGCGGTGTCGAACGAGAAACTGGAGCCGCTCGAAGATGAACCGACCGATTTTCGCGCGTTGCCAGCGGCGGAACCGGATGATGACCGGTCTGGAGTGGAGAAGGATTGGCTGCTGGACGAACCCGAAGAATAGCTCCGGCCCGAGCTGGAACTCGGCGATCGGGATGATGACGTCCCCGCCGAGTAGCTTCGCCCCGAACGTGAGCTGGAACTCCTGGTGGAACCGGAATTCCGGCTGCTCGAAGAAAAGCCGGAACTGCGGCTGCTGGAGCCCGAGCTGCGGCTGAAGGAGGATGAGGACCGCGACGAAGAATAACTCCGGCTCCCACGGCTGTAACTCTTCGCGTCACTGGCCTGCGGCAGGAGCGCGAGCGCGAGAAAAAAGACCAGCGCTTTTCGTTTCATCGTTCAGTTCACGGATGCTTTTTGCTCAGCCCATGAGTAACGACAAAACTCGCCGTTCTGAAATTACAATCTCCCGCGGCGCTTATAGCAATTCTTCGATGGTGATGTCCTTGTACGAAATCTCGGTCTTGCCTCCGCCGTGAACTTGCAGGCCGAGCAGTCCATGCTGCGGGATGCTGTTGTCCGGTTCCATGTAATCGATCGTTTGCTGGCCGTTAATCGAAAGCCGGATGCGCTTGCCTTCGCATCGGATTTCGTAGTCGTTCCAATCATTGCGCTTGAGGATTTTCTCCACCACGCCCGCTTCGGGTTTCGTCAGCACCTTGTTGCGGCGCGTCTCGTCATAGAGCGCGCCCCACCACCCGTCTCCGATGTCGGCCTGATAACCGATCATTTCAT
This sequence comes from Verrucomicrobiota bacterium, assembly GCA_016190065.1. Taxonomy (GTDB): domain Bacteria; phylum Verrucomicrobiota; class Verrucomicrobiia; order Limisphaerales; family SIBE01; genus VHCZ01. Next base: position 8,697 of record JACPRI010000376.1, on the reverse strand, counting down.
TGGGCGGATTGGTCGCGCGCTGGCTTCGGATCTGGACGCCGCCGTTCACGAAGCCTTCCGTGCCGACGAGCTTGAATTTCAACCGCAGGACGAAGTTCGTGTAGCTCCGTTTGGTGGCGACGAATTCATTGCGCGGGACTCGTTCGCTCAAAGTTCCCCCGACGATCGCGCCGTCCACGATGCGCCAGGTTTTTTGCGTGTCGCCCTCCCAACCGTTGAAGGTCTTGCCGTCGAAAAGGGAAACGGGCTTGGCTTTGTCCGCCGCGAAGGCCAGCGAGATCGAAAAGGCAAGAGTTAGACCATGAAGGATAAGTTTCATAACGCTGAAGATTGGTTCAATTACGTTGCGAATGCTCCCGAATCATTCCACGGCAGCCCTAAAACGCCAGACGAATTTCGAATAGCGTCAAATCCCGCTACGTCGGGGCTTGTCTGAAATCCGGGCCGCGTCCATAACTCACCGCCATGTTTCGCGTTCAAACGATCGACACGCTGGACCATCCTGAGCTTTTGCCTTACCGCACGATGCGGCAGCAATCGGACCACCACCGGCAAGGCATTTTTGTCGCGGAGGGGGAGAAAGTCGTTCGCCGATTGTTGGCGAGCCCGCTCACGGTGATTTCTGCGCTTTTCCCACCTCAATGGCTGGAAAGCTTCGAGCCGCTTCTTCAAAGCCGTCCGGAGGAAATCCAAGTCTTTCTTGCCGAAAAGAAGATTCTGGAAAACCTGACCGGGTTTTCGATGTATCAGGGCGTTCTGGCGTTGGGGCGCATTCCGGGTCCAGTGTCGCTGACAGAGATTCTGGAGCGCGCGAAGCGGCCTTATTTGTTTGCAGCGGTGGACGGCCTGTCGAGCGCCGAGAACCTCGGCGGCCTCGTTCGCAATTGTGTTGCTTTCGGCGTTCACGCGCTACTGGCCGGTGAAACCTCCGCCAGTCCGTACCTGAGGCGGGCGGTCCGAAGCTCGATGGGAACCATTTTTCAATTGCCGGTTGTCCAGGTCGTGTGCCTGGCGGAAGCGATTCAAAACTTGCGGTCGAAGGCAGTGCATTGCGTGGCCGCGCATCCGCATGCGGACCGCCGGACATTGTCGGAAGCCGATTTGGGGGGAGACTGCTGCATTGCGTTTGGCAGCGAAGGGCACGGCATTTCGCGACGCGTCCTTGGGGCCTGCAACGAGGCCGCCGCGATCCCCATGGCGCCGGGCGTGGACTCGCTCAATGTGGGCAGCGCCTCGGCGGTTGTGCTTTACGAAGCGAGCCGCCAGCGCGAAGCCGCAAACAAAGACCGCGGCTAACGGCCCTGCACGCTCAGCACAAAGGACCCGGCGACCCGCACGGCGGCTTCGAGTCCTTGTTCCTTCCGCAGCTTGAGCAGAGACTCACGCTGCACCTCCGAAAAAGCCTGAGCGGCGTTGCTCGTCTGCTGGAGGCGTTCGTAAAAACTTCCCAACCACTCGTTCTTCGCCCCGTCCTCCACAGGCCACAACGTCATCAAGAGATTCTCCGCCCCGGCTTGAACGAACCCTCGACGCAAAGCCAGCACCTCTTCGCCAGAAGCGGTCGCGCCCACTCGGGCGTCGCAGGCCGAAAGCACGACCAATTCAGTTCCTTGCAGCTTCAGCAACCCGGCCTCGTCCGACGTCAGAATTCCATCGTGAGTCGGGTGCGGCAATTCCCCTCGCTCCCAGGTTTTCAACGTCGTCTGGCCACCGGCCAGCATCACGCCACTCCGGTGGACCGGATTTCTCAGGGCGACAGGGAGGGACAGCGCGCCGGGTGATTCCGCCGACGGACCGTCTGTCGCCGCGCTGGTGCCGGAGCTGAGTCCGCGAGCGAGCGCCGCCACGCTTGGACCGCGTTCCTGCGCCGCCACCGCGACTGAGTGCCCCGGCAAGGCAAAGCTGTGCGTGGCGAGGTGCAGGATGCGCGGCGATTGGAGAGCGCCCAGTTGCGTCTCGCTTGCTCCCGCGCCACCCAGCACGCGGACGGTCAGCTTGAGTTTCTTGAGTTGAGTCTCTGCTACTCCAGCTTCAGGCAGCGTTCCAGGGAGCGGCGGCAACTGCAATCGGCCCAGATCCTGACGATCCACAAACTGGATCTTGCTGCTTTCCGAATTCTCCATCGGATTCAATCCTTCAGCCGAGAAATCCGGATTGCAGAAGACGAATGCCTGGCTGCTGCGGCCGGACTTCCGCTCCGCGAGCAAATCGCGGCCGCTCGACACGTATCGGACCGAAAATTTTTCGCCAAGAAGATGATCGTCCGAAGTCAGGAGCGTGGCGAAAGGAACGACGCTGAGCGCACCGTCGGGGCTGATGATCAGGGTCTTGGTTTCGGGAGGCAGCGCGGCCGCAAGAGGTGTCCAGAGTTGCTTGGATAAGGCCTGGAGCACGGGCGCGATTTCGCCGCCGGCATCCTTCGCTCCGCGGAGGGCGCGTTGATAGCGGTCCACGTCTTGGTCTATCTCCTCGGCGTTGCCTAATGGAATCCAGGCCGGATCTCCCGCAGCCGCCAGGAGGACGGCACCGTAAGAGGGCTGCCATTTGTCGGCGCTGATGCACTTCGAATATCGGATCAATTCCACCAGAGCGGCTTGAGCTGGAATCGCGTTCTGGACATGGGCGACGGTCACGGTTGCCGTGTTCCGGACTCTTCCGAGTCCCGGCACACGGTGCGCGAGAACGCCCTCGAGGACTTCGACGTCCCGGGCCAGGCGGTTCTTTTCCAGCTCGCGTTGCTCCCGCGGCTTGGCCTTGGAATCGTCCGGAACATCGAAGAGCAAGTCGGCCAATTGCTCCTTGGTCGAACGGAGTTCCTGGATCATGGCCTGATCTTTCGGATCGAGGCTGGCCCGCTCGAGCAATCGATCTTCGATGAGGGAGTCCAGAATCACGCCTTTGAAGCGCAGAATGGCCAACGCGAGTTCGGCGGGCGCATTCGCCGAGGCGGCAAGACTGTAGGGATTGAGCAAGTCGGCGTAGGCGAGCCGTTGTGGTCCGGTGGCATAGGTGAGCACCGTGGCGAGGAGTTTGAGTTTGGCTCGAACCGCCTGGCCGGCGAGTTGCGGGCCGCGCGCTGGGTTGCCTTCACAGGCGTTGAGCGAGGCCAGATCCTCCAGATTCTTCACCGTGCTCGGATGGTCCGGGCCCAGCGCTTTGGCCAGGATGTTCGATGCGCGCTGGAACGACGGTTCGGCTTTGGAGGAATCGCCCATCGCTTGCCGAACCTTGGCGAGCTTGTTCAGGCTCGCGGCGGTTTCGGGATGATCCGGCCCGAATGCTTTTTCGGAGATCTTCTCTGCACGCTGAGCGAGCGGCTCCGCTTTCGCGGGATCGCCCATCTTCTGGTAGAGATTCGCCAGATTGTTGAGGCTCGGTTCGGTTTTCGGACTGTCCGGCCCGAAGGCTTTCTCGGCATTCTTCAAGGCGCGTTGATAGAGCGGCTCAGCCTTGGCATAATCTCCTTTGCCTTCGTGAAGGGCCGCCAGCTTGTTGAGCGACGCCGCCAGCGCGGGATCATCCGGAGACGAGTTGCGCTCTTTCAATTTCAAGGATTGCTCCATTAGCCGCTCCGCCTGAGCGTCGTCACCCATGGCTCTGTGGAGATCACCCAGATCGTCGAGGCACTGGCCGACGATCGGACTATTCGTGCCCTGGTTTTTTTCAAAGTTTTTGAGGGCCCGCTCCAGAAGAGGTTTGGCTTTGCCGAATTCACCTTGCGCACGGTTCATCGCCGCCAGATTGGTCAAGCTCGCGCCGACGTCCGGATGGTCCGGACCAAGCGCCTTCTCCCGGATTTTCAACGCGCGGTCAAAGACCGGCGCCGCTTTCGCGGGCTGATTGGCCGCGAGATACATTTCACCCAGATCATTGAGCGCGGTCGCCGTTTCAGGGTGTTCCGAGCCGCGCGATTTCTCGGCGGCTTTCAAAACCTGCTGGAAGCACGGTTCGGCCTTGTTGAATTGTCGCGCTCCTTCATACGCCTGTCCAAGGGATCCGATCGTTTTTGTGACCTCCGGATGTTCTACGCCCAGGGTGGTGATCTGGTTCCGCAACGCCCGCTGAAGCAGCGGCTCGGCGCGAGCGAATTCCCGTTTGCTGAGATGCGCCTCCGCCGCCTGGACATCGAGTTCGGGGGGCGCTTTTGTGTCATTCGGATTGAAAGGCGCCGGCGGTTTTCGTGCGCCGGGTTTTGACGATCTAACGGGGCCAGGTTTGGCCGAAGGCGCGTCGTGCGGGGCATCGGTTTCAGGGGCGGAAATCTTCGCCTCCGGCGTGTCCGGCTTGCTCTCAGCCGAGATTTCCTTCGCCAGCTTCTTTTTGGGGCGCGCGGCGGCAAGGGCAGCGTTGGAGCGTGATTCACGAGACGCCGAAAACCAGATCAAGGCCACGACGCTGGCCAGGCCGAGCAACGCCAGCCCCGGCAAAACCAGCGGCTTGAGAAAGGCAAAGCTGCGCTTGGCGACTGCCGTAACACTCGGTTGAGCCTTTCCGCTGGAGGAAGCGCCCGCCGCCACGACGTTGCCGGCGTCTTCCATAACCAGCGTCACGGTTCCGAGGCGGAGCTTCTGGCCCAACTTCAACTGGGAGGATTGAACCTGTTCGTCATCGACGAATGTCTCGTGGTTCGGACTGAGATCCCGGATTTGAATCGTCTTGGCGGTCACCAAGATCTCGCAATGGTACGGAGCCACGGACGAGTCGTTCAGCACCATTTCACTGTCCGAAGCGCTGCCCAGCCGGTAGGCTCCGATTTTGAGGAGGAAGACTTCGTAAGGTGGACCGATGGTTCTCAGCTTATACATAATCCGCGTGGCTTCGCTGCCTCAGCTTACTGGATTCCCACGCGCCGGGGCATGCATTCAGATTCAGCAGCAACTCTTACGCTGTATTCAGAACAGGACCAGAACTCCCGATCCTGCGATCTCGAATTTTATCCCAGAGAATCGCCACATAATCAATCGCAGAGAATATTCTGTCGCGCCTGGTCGTTCGTGGTAATTTGGTTTTACTCAGTTTGGCTATGAAAGCTTATTCGTCTTATCGGAACTTGCCTCCGCTGGCCGGCGTTTGCTCCATGCAGGACGCCATGACGGCCGGCCTCTCGGTCGAAGAATGCGTGCGCCGGCTCAAGCGCTATCATTACGCTTTCAAACGGCTGCACTACCTCTTCACCGCTCGGATCACGGCCGAGCCGATTTACGAACTCAAATCGGCCTTCAGCCTGCACGCGCATCTTTGCGCCGAACAAGCCTCCGCCTTGCGCAAGCGCGTGGGTGAAGTGCGCGAGCCGCCGCTCGGCCTTGAGGAAATCCCGCACGCAGCCCTGGAAGTTTACTTTGATGAAATCCTCGCGGCGCCATCGACGGAGGAGCTTGTGCTCGGTCTTTATGAGAAGGCCTTGCCAGCTTTGCGCGAGGCACTGGACCGGCATGTGAAAGACACGAATCACCTGGCGGACCACCCTTCCGTCCGCTTGTGCCGATTCGCACTGCTTGATCTGAGCGACATGCTCGAGTTCGGCGCGAAAACGATCCGTTGTTTGATCGACGCGAAGGTGCGCGAGCAAGCCAAGGCGTGGCTGGGGTTGCTGGACGATTCCCTGGCGAGCGCCGGTGGACTCGACGGCACGCAAACACCCGCCGCGAAGTCCATTCAACGCCGCCATTCCGCGAAGCCGCATCAATACGACCGCGTGCCGAAGCGTGACGAGCGTTTCCCCGACCCCTACAACATGGGGGTGAACGCCGAGGTGTTCCTCTACGACCCGAAATTTCCGCCGCAGCCCAAGACGCTTATGATGTTTTACAAGCGGCTTCGGGAAATCGACGTGCCGGAAATGATGGCCAGTATCATTGTCGAGACCGCGAACAAGCCGTGGACCTACTATCGCGACATGAGCCGCCAACTCTGGGACGAAGCGCGGCATGCCATGATGGGCGAGGTCGGTTTCGCGAACCTCGGCATCGACTGGCGGAAGGTCATGATCAACTTCACCTGGTCGCACGCGCTGAACACGCAGCTCAAGCCGATCGAGCGGCACGCGGTCCTCTACTTCATCGAGCAAGGTCTGATGCCAAAGAACGGGAAACGCTTCGAATGGGAGGTCGGCCAGGCTTCCGGGAATCCGTTGTCCGCGTTGTTCCAGGATTACGATTGGGCGGACGAAGTGCTGCACGCAAAAATCGGACGCGATTGGTATTTGAAAGAATTCAACAATCCACAAGAAGCCGTGCGTTACGGCGACGAATGCTGGTCGCGCGTCCTGATGAACTGGGCCAAGTGGCGCGAGGACGGTCTGACGCAGCACCGCAACTGGTGGCCCGACGTCTATCGCGCCGCGTGCGAACGCTGGGGCATCCAGCCGGATCCAGAAGTGCTGGCCTATTCGACCACTTACGAAGCGGTGCGGGCGGATTTGAAGACGATTTCAGCTTCGGGCTAAGACTAAGGCTTCGCTCGTCGGCGTTGCGCGCCCGGGTTGGGCTGCCAGCGGGGATTTTCCTGTTCCGCGTTCCAGGTGTCCCAAACCGCTTTCAGTTCTTTCACCTTCCCAGGCTCCGATGCGGTGAGGTCTTTGGCTTCGCCGATATCGTCGGCCAGATTGAACAAGCGCGGCTCCTTGCCGTCGATGCGCGAGGCGACCAGTTTCCAATCGCCTTTGCGAATGGCCCATTGCTCGCCGAAGCGCCAGTAAAGGCTATCGTGCGGCTTGTTCGAGTTTTTGCCCGTGAGATAGGGCAGCAGGTCCGTTCCGTCGAGTTTCCAGGACGGATCCGTTTTCGCGCCTGCCGCCGCGAGGCTCGTCGGCAGAATATCGAGCTGGATGATCGGGTGTTCGTAGGTTTTGCCCGCGGGCAGCTTTCCTTTCCATTGCACGCAGAAAGGCACGCGCACGCCGCCTTCGAGCGTCGTTGCCTTGACGCCGCGCAACGGGCCGTTCTTCGAGGTCGTGGCCTGGGTCGGTCCGCCGTTGTCGGAGAAAAACCAAACCAGCGTGTTTTCTTCCTGGTTGATCTCGCGGAGCTTCGCCAGCACGCGGCCCACGGCGTCGTCCATGGCCGACATCATTGCGGCAAACGTGCGGCGTCGTTCGTCGGAAATGTTTGGGAATCGGTCGAGATATTTTTTCGTCGCTTGCAGAGGATTGTGCTGGGCGTTGAAAGGGAGGTAGAGCAAGAACGGCTTGTCTTTGTGGCGCTCGATCCAATCGACGGCGCGGTCGGCGTAAGCGTCGGTCGTGTAGAAATTCTCGTCCTCGACGGGATGCACCGCGTCGGACTTGCGCGAATCCACAAAGGCGCGCGGCTTGAAAAACGCCGTGTTGGCCACGGTGCCATAGAATTCGTCAAAGCCCCGTTTCATCGGAAGGAAATTGGGCGGGCCGCCCAGATGCCACTTGCCGATGGCCACTGTGGCGTAGCCTAGCGCCTTGAAGCGGTCGGCCATGGTTTTCTCGGTCATGGGCAGCCCGAAGTTGTTGCCACCCGCCGGGCCGCCGCCGTTGAATTCGTGGCCGAAACGCGTCTGATACCGGCCCGTGAGCAAACCGGCGCGCGTCGGGCTGCAGTAAGGGCCGGAGACATACCCCTGCGTGAAGCGGACGCCGCTTTTGGCGATCGAATCAATGTTCGGGGTGGGAATCTCTTTGTTTCCTTGGAAGCCATATTCGCCGTAGCCGACGTCATCGGACAGGAAGACGACGATATTCGGCCTGCGCGCATCGGCGGCGTGGGCGGGCCAGAGGGCGGCGGAGACGAGGGCGAACAAGGACCACTTGAGGATTGTGCGAAGTGTTTTCATAGGAAGTGAGCTTGACTGTAGTCCGAGGCAGGCTGCGGTCAAGGCCGCTTCTCGCGCTTCCAGTCTCGACATCCGCGCGACATCAGCGTTTCGTTGTGCGCATGAAAACCGATTCCGCCAAGTATCCGCTCGGCACCATCATCGCTTATGGACCTGACAACAAGCTCGCCACAAAGCTTGTCGTGTCCGTCTTCAAGAACCCCGGTCACCAGGAACCCGACGAACTGCACCGTTGGATTACGCAGGCCGGTGACGTGCGGAGCGATCCAGCGATCTCGGCCGAGGTGGCCGAATTCCTCAAACGCCACGGCGTCAAGCAGACCGTGACCCACGACCGCATCTTGGGCTGCCCACACGAAGAAGGGATCGATTATCCGGTTGGAGGAACATGCCCACAATGTCCGTTCTGGGAAAACATTGACCGCTACACCCACCAGCCGAAAAAGCCGCCGCAAGCGGCATCGACACCAAAGGCGGGACGCAACGATCCCTGTCCCTGCGGCAGCGGCAAGAAATACAAGAAGTGCTGCGGACGTTGACGCGCACAGAAGGAAACAAAGTCAACGAAGTCTTGGTTCTCTTCGTTACCTTCCGTGCGGCAGCGCTCATTCAGTTTATCGAATTCAGACCGTGAAAGTCTGTGGCGGCGCGGCGGCGCCGCCCTTGGAGTTTGGACATTTGCATCATCGAAATGAGTCGTTGGCCAAGGGATCTCCGATCAGCCACGGAGTGGCGGTAGATAATAGCCCACAGCGTGAGCTGTGGGGTCGGTGCGTGCGTTTCCTAAAGCCCCGGATGGGGCGATAGAAAACCGATCCTGGACCGCGATTCACGATCCTGTCGCCCCTCCGGGGCTTATTTCCCTTGGGGCGTGAAACCCACGGCTCGCGCCGT
>JACPRI010000378.1 GCA_016190065.1 Verrucomicrobiota bacterium | reverse complement strand
GCCCTAAAGGGCATTTATGATCCGAGCCACTTCGATTTGATGACCGGCTCGAGCGGGAAACCGGAGGAGATGTTGCGGCGGGTCGGCGTGCAAAACATCGGCTACGTGCATTTCTGCGACACGGACGGCACGCTGCGCGCCGGGGGCACGTCCAAGCATCTGGCGTGTGGGGACGGTTATCTGGATTGCGCGAAGTCTTTGAAACTTCTCAAAGATGGCGGGTTTCGTGGTTGGATCATGGTCGATGAATGGGAGGTGCCCGATCCCTACGACGCCTGCCTGAAGTGCAAACAGGTCATGGACCAGGCTTGGGGAGCGTGATCCGGTCAAACTTCGAGGCATGGCAAAAGTCGTGATTGTCACTGGCGCGGGCAGCGGCATCGGGGAGATCGTCTCCCACCGGCTGGCGAGCGAAGGATGGTCCGTGGTTGCAGCCGACCTGAACGAGGAAACAGCCGACGGCACCGCCAAACAGATTGCAGAGACAGGAGGCGCCGCGCACGCGGTTGGAGTGGACATCGCATGCGCGGAAAGCTGCGAGGCGATGATGGCCACCGCCATCGCGCAGTTTGGCCGGGTGGAGGGTCTGGTCAATTGCGCGGGCATCAGCAAACCCGGCGATTCCTTGACCTACTCGGCGGCGGACTGGGAACGAATGATCGCGGTGCAATTGAACGGCGCGTTTTTCGTGGCCCAGGCCGTCGGGCGCCAATTGGTACGGCAAGGCACAGGCGGTGCGTTGGTCTTCATCTCGTCCACGAATGCGGAGGCGGCGTTTCCGCGGCGAGCCGCTTACTGCGCCGCCAAAGCGGGCGTGGCCATGCTGACCAAAGTGCTGGCCGTGGAGTGGGCGGCGCATCGCATCCGGGTCAATGCCGTTGGCCCCGCGTACGTCGAGACCGAGATGACCGTCCGCAATATCGCCGCCGGCAACGTCTCGCGGGAAGCGATTGAACGCCGCATTCCTCTTGGGCGTCTGGCGCAGCCGGGGGACGTGGCGGACGCGGTTTCCTTTCTGTTGTCCGACCGCGCCAGTTTCATCACGGGCCACTCGCTTTACGTGGATGGCGGATGGCTGGCGTATGGGTATCTCTAGCGCGCTTTGCCAAAAGTAATTTTCCGAAAAAGGTAGCGCCAACCAGCCGCTTTGCCGCGACTCCCGGCCACCTTTTCGGAAATTGCTTTGGCAACCGATCTAGACTTTCGCCTTCGTCGCAGCCTGCAAATGGAAGGCCGTCCGGCCCGGAACCGGCACCGTGTACGCATCATCAGAACCGGGCTGGGTAGGCGCTTCCATGTCATCGCGGCATTCCTCCGGTCGCGGCGGATAATAGAACTCTGACCGGCTCGCTTGCTCCCAGGTCACTTCCTTGCCTGTATAACAGGAGAGTTGGCCCATGACCGTAATCAGTGTGCTGCGCGCCATGTAATCGCCGTTGTTGATCGGCTGACCCGAGCGAATCGCGGCAAAGAGACGGTTATGCTCGACTTGATACGGGTCGCACTGCCCTTGCCAGCGCCAGTTGGTTTCACCCCAGATGCGGCAGGCCGTGAGAGAGGCTTTGCCTTTGCTGCCCAGCACGATGCTGGAATTCTCGTCGTAACACCCGGTCGTCGTGCGGCAAAACGCGTAGGCGCGCACGCCGTTCTCGAACTCATACACGACCGAGTGATGATCGAACACATCGCCATAGATGTGCTCGGTCATTGAAGAACGCCCGCCCAGTCCGTGACACTTGAGCGGAACCTTGTTGCCCAGCACCCAGCTCGTGCGATCGAGATTGTGAACGAGCGATTGCGGCACGTCGTCGCCCGAAAGCCAGCGGAACCGATACTGCGCGCTCAACTGCCATTGCAGCTCGCTCAAGCCCGGCTTGCGCTGCATGACGCCGTAAGGCGCGCGCAAAAAGTTTTCCTCGATGGACACGATGTCTCCGATGGCGCCGTCGTGGATCCGCTGAATGGTCTCCGCGTACCCCGCGTGATAGCGGCTCTGCAGGCCGGAAACAATGCTCAACCGCTTTTCTTTCGCCAACTCGCAGGCCTCCTGGATAAGCCGGACGCCCGCCGGATCGATGCCGTGCGGCTTTTCCACGAAGACATGTCTGCCCGCGCGAATCGCCGTCATCGCGTGCAGCGGATGAAATTTCGCAGCGTTGGCAATGAGCACCACGTCGGAAGCTTCGATGACGCGCTTGTATCCGTCGAAGCCCGTGAAGCAATGATCGTCATCCGCCAGCACCTGGGCGGACCTGATCTTCCTGAGTTCGTCGCGTTTGCCCCGAACGCGGTCGAGGAAAATGTCGCACATGGCCACGAGCCGCGCGCCGGGGTCCGCCGCCAGGGCCTGGGCGGCCGCGCCCGTGTTGCGACCGCCGCAGCCAATCATGCCAACGCGGATGATGTCGCGGCCCGCCGCGTGGGCGCTGCGGCTAAGTTCGAGCGTGCCGACTGACACCGCTGAGGCGGCGGCGGCAGAAGTTCTCAGGAAGGACCGGCGTGAGAAAGCCTGTGGAGAGGTGGTGCCGATTTTCATAAATAAAGAATGACGGAACTCAGAGAAACCCGACATTGACCTGCATCAACCAACGGTGTTCGAAGAATTCGTCAATATATCCGGTTGACAAAACGGGACAGGACGCCCTCGCTGCCTCGCTGGTTCGGTGCAAGCCTTGACGGGCGCGGTGCAACGGCGATTTACTTGTCAGACTATATGATGACTACGAGGGATCTCTTCCAGACGAACGCAGCGTTGATCTTGGTCACTCTGCTAACGGCAGCCGTTCGCTCGCAAGCGGCCGACGGGGTTTTGCAGGAAGGCCAGAGCGTCAAACGGGGCAAACGGACGGGGACACTCAAGAACCTGGAAACGCCGCCGGTCGTCGAGAGCGACTACACCCAGCGTTTCAGGTTCGATTCGTTCGAGAATCCAAAGCTGAAGGAGCTTGAGTTGAATGAATAAACCATTTCCGAATTACACTTACGCGGCCGTGGACATCACGGCTGCAGCGACATTTCCAAAAAACAATGACTCTTCAACATGACCAGGTATTTCATTGAACAGCAGCCGGCGGGTAAGGAGATCAACCCGGACCGGCTCGCGCCATACATGCGGATTCCAGCGGAGACGCCTCCAATCTTCCTGGTGCACGCGAGCGACGATACGATGGCCGGAGCCGAGAACAGCGTGGTGATGTATCTGGCGTTGAAGCGGGCGGAAGTGCCGGCGGAGTTGCACCTCTATGCGCAGGGCGGCCACGGCTTCGGCGTGCGGAAGAGTCCCCTGCCCTGCTCGACCTGGACGGATCGCTGCGTCGCCTGGCTGCAGAGTCAGGGAATGCTCAGCGCGAACGCTCAGGCAAAATAAAGCCGCAGCACATTGAGAATGGATTGAATTCCGCAAAGGAGGCATTCCACCTTCAACACAGCTTGTCTGCAATCTCTCGGACGGCCGTAAAGATGTGCGCGGGTTTCTGCGGGCGAAAAATCTCAGCTCCGTGCTGTCCCCACGTTACTGCGCCGAACGCCATGCCTGCTTTGGCCGCCGCTTCCGCGTCGCGAATCTCCTCCCCGATGTAGATCGTCTGGCGTGGTGGGACAGAGCACCGACGAAGCGCCTGGCGTAACTTGGCCGCTTTGCCAAACATGGACGCGCCGCAAGCGAAGTGCGCGACCAACCTTGCGTTATCCGCCCCCAGGACTCGTTCGACGTTTTCTCGTGAGTTCGAGCTAACGATAGCCAATTGAATTCCGACCGCCGCGAGGCGATGCAGCACATCACGGATCCCGGGAAACAGCGAGAGCTTTCCTGTGTGCGCAGTCATTCGCCGGCGCATGTCGCCGACCACACGGGGCAACTTCCAAAGGGGTAAGCCCAGTTCGCGCAGCAAGGCGGCACCGTGCAGATCGCGGAATCGTTCGTATTCGTGTGGTTGGACTCGCCGGAAGCCATGCGCTTCCGCCAGTTCGTTGAAAATGCTGCGCATCCACGGCAGCGTGTCGGCCAACGTCCCGTCGGAATCGAAGATGGCTAAGCGATATTTCAAGATGGACAACACTGGCACGCTCGCCCTGCATTTGCTCGCTATTTGTCAGCCGCCCAGAATCAAACGTAGCGCTTTCGGCCGAGGTCAACAAATCCCCATTTGCTCAGGCTTGACCACCTTCTCTCGTACGCCGTCTCCACGGAATGGCCCGCCAGTGCATGACGCAGGGGCGCCGGTGTGCCCTGATCGAAGAGGATGAGCATGGATCAGCAGGACTGAACGCCGGCTCTTCAAACCACCGCCCGGCTCTTTTCCGCGTGCGCCAACACATTGAGCGCTTGCTCCCGTGGCCTACCGGGG
>JACPRI010000382.1 GCA_016190065.1 Verrucomicrobiota bacterium | reverse complement strand
GGCTGGGAGTTGAACAGGATATCGACTTCGTTGCGGAAGCCGATGTCCTGAGTGCCCTGGCCGATGTTGAAGGAGAATTTCGCTTCACGCTTGCCCGCGTCACGGCTGAACAGTTGCACGATGCGGTACTCCAATTTCAGCCCGCTCAGCGCGGGGCGGAGCGGCTGTTTGTCGAAGGATTGGAGATCGAGCCAGAGATCCGTGGCGCGGCGTGGCGAGGTGTCGCCGCGTTTGCGAAATTCGAGGTCCGACGGTGTTCTGGCCGAGCCGGAATCGAACAGCGAGATCGCATTGGGACTGACGGCGACGAGCGGCGCGGTGGAGCCGGAGTCGTTCTGAACCTTTACGAGAAATTGCCGCCAGCCTTGTTCGACCAATTCCGGTTTGGCGGGACCCTGGGCGACTTTCACGCGGTTCTCCGGATTGATGGTGACGCCGAAGAGACAATGGGCATCGATAATCGATTGAATTTTTTCGCAAGCCGCGGCATCGCCACGCTGCATGGCCTGATCGAGCGCGGTTTTGTCCGATGTGCTGAAGGGCGAGCCCAGATAATCGCTCGCTTCGATCAAGCGTTTCACCTGTGCAATAAACGGCTGCGGTTCGACGTCGCTGACGAGGGGCAAGGTCTGGGCGCGAACCGCCGCCGCGGTGGCCACGAGGACCAGAGCGAAACTGCCCGGGGATTGCATTCCAAACAAAAATCGGCGCATTTGCATAGTTGCCTCACTTTCTTTCATGGGGTTGTCGGCTGGCAATGTGGCAAAACCCGGCGCGCTTGCACAGCAGGAAATCGATACATGAATGAGGCGTGCGCGAATCGGTTTTGAGTGGACAGGTAGACTCCGAACAGCGTTGCGGCCAATGGCCGCCGCAGGGCAGTTCTTGTCTTCTATCGCTGGAAGAATATTATCGATTATCGATGTATGCGAAAGCGAATGCTTGTAAGCCTTTCACTGGCCTTTCTGACTTTCTCGAGTTCGGCCGCCATTCCGCCGGAAGCGCGGGAAATGCAGAAGAAATTCGACGCCTTTCGGCCCCCTCCCGAGCAACTGCGCGTGTACCAGCTCGACTGGGCGCCGAGCCTCCAGACCGCTGAGAAACGCGCCGCCAAGGAGCATCGGCCCATCCTGCTGCTGGTTGTCCTGAACAGCTACGGCAACCTCTTCACCGGCCACTGCTGAGGGAACGCAACGTCCGTGAGAGGGGGTCCCCTCTCGTCGCCGGAAATCGTGGAGATGCTGCGCCCGTTCATCGTGACGAGCTGGCATGGCGCGGGCGAAGCGGCCATGGATGGCGAAGTGCGGAGAATCTACCGGGCGTCGCCGCTCTCGAAAGATCCCAACCGTCTAAACGTATTTGCCTTCGTGCTCAATTCCCGGGGCGAGGTAGTCCACGGATTTCACGGCGTTCCGGGACGGGGCGGGCGCGACCGATCAGATTGGAAGGCAGAACTCACGAAGGCTTTGGCGAATCTCGAACGACCAAAAGAAAAAGCGGCGGCGACCGTTGAAACACATGGTCGAGCACTTCCGGACTTGGAAAAATCTGCGGACGCTGTGCCCGCAGGGGTTCGGCTGTTTCTTCGACTCGACGAAGCTTTCGACTCATTCCGGGGGCGCCTGCCGATAATCGAAGTGGTGCCGATGACCGCGGCCGAATGGCAGGCGCTCGCATTGCCAGAAAAAGTGGGCAACAAGACCATCGAAGCCGAAACGTTGCGAAGCTGGCTCGTTCATTTGTATCCCGCCGGCATTCGCACGGCGGACCAGAAGATTCCGTTCCGGAAGATCATTGGCTCTTTAAAACTGGAGCCGTCCGGATCGGATGAAAGCTTTCGTTACGCGCTGCTCCAGGGAAAAATCCAACTGGCGAAAGGCGAAGGCTCGACGGCCGAAACGGCATCGGCGTTCGAGGGGACGCTCGAAGCGGTGGTGACCTATCGCCTCGGCAAAGCCGAGGTCCATTCACTGCGGGGAGTGATCGAAGGGAATTACCTCTATCGCATCCGCGGCACCAAGCCGATGCCATTGCGCGTCGCCCTCGAGTCGCGTCCGGAGTGACGGCGTGGGGGACCCTAACGGATAATCCGCTCGTAGTGCAATTCAGCTTCGTTGCCTTTTGTAGAGATTCCCTCGATGTAGCTTCGCGGCCCGGATTCCGTTAGCCCTTGCGCGCCTTCTTCACTGCCGCCACGAATTCCCCGGCCAGGCGGGTCAACTCCGCCCAGTTCTTTTCCTGCAACAATTTGGTCGAGACGAGGGACGAACCCACGCCAAGAGCCACGCAGCCCGCCTTGATGAAGTCCGCCGCCGTGTTCAGATCGACGCCGCCCGTCGGCACGATCTTCAGATGCGGCAGCGGCGCGCGAATCGCTTTGATGTAGCTTGGCCCCAATCCATCGGCCGGAAAAAGTTTGACGAAGTCCGCGCCCAACTCATGCGCCATCTGCGCTTCGGTCGGCGTGTAAGCGCCCAGCATCACCGGGCGATCCGACGCGTGGGCGGCTTCAACGATCTCGGCTTTCGTGATTGGGCTGACGATGAATTCGGCGCCCGCCCGGATGGCATCTCGGCAGGTTCGAGCGTCAAGGACGGTGCCCACTCCGATCAGCGCGCGCGCTCCGAGATGTTGGGACGCTTCTTCGATAGCTTCGATGGCGTGGGGCGTGGTCATGGTGACTTCGACGGCGATGACGCCGCCCTGGACCAAAGCCTCGGCCAGCGGCAAGACCTGCTCGCGCTTTTGCGCGCGCACAACCGCGATGATGCCCGGGTTGGTCAGCAGCGAGATGATTTCCGGTTTGCGTCGCATGGAACAAAGATCGAATGACCAATGACGCAATGCCGAGAGAATGTCGAATCCCAAATCCTGCGCGCGTAACCAAACCAGCGCCTGGCCCGTCTTCTGCACGGACACCAGGACCAGACCGGCAAAGGCGTTAAAAGCGTGACAACGTTAAATGGGTTAAAAGACGCAAAGCTTAATCACGCCTTGCCAACAAACTTGGCGGTCGCTTCACAGAGCACTTGAATCCGCGGCAACAAGCCGCCCGATAACGAAATGAATCCTCCAATCCACAGTTCGCAAAGGAAAGTCAGCCATTCGATCATGAACCCTTCCGGCCAACATCGGTCCCCAACAAGTGGTTCGCCTACCGCCGAAGGTGCGCCGATGATCCTCCGGTTCTTGCGTCTTCAAACCTGGGCGGTCGTCGCTTGCTGCGCGAGTTTATCCGCCGTGGCGACGAAGGCGGCCCCTGCGGCGGAGAGCAACTGGCCCCAATGGCGCGGGCCACTTCAGAACGGTGTCGCGCCGCACGGCGAGCCGCCCACCGAATGGAGCGAAACCAAGAACGTAAAATGGAAGGTCAAAATCCCTGGCGAGGGCCATTCCACTCCCATCATCTGGGGTGACAAAATCTTTGTCGTGTCGGCCATCCCGACCGGCAAAAAACCAGCGACCGCGGCGGCGCCTGCTGCAACCGCGCCACCCGCGGCTCCACCGCCTGCTGAACCTGGCAAGCCTCCCGGTGGACGCGGAGGACGAGGCGGCAGAGGTGGCATGGGTGGAGGACCGTCCAACGAAATCTATCAGTGGACAGTTTTGTGTCTCGATCGCGGCACCGGCAGAATTCTTTGGCAAAAGACCGCTCGCGAAGAAGTCCCTCATGAAGGCCGCCAGCCCACCAACACTTACGCCTCCTATTCGCCGGTCACCGACGGCGAACAGCTTTACGTATCGCTCGGGTCCTGGGGGGTGTATTGCTATGATCTCAACGGCAACCTCAAGTGGGAGCGTGATCTCGGAAAAATGAGTACCATTATGGGCTTCGGCGAAGGCGGTTCTCCCGCACTCCACCAGGGCAAGCTCATTATCAATTGGGATCACCTGGGCGACGATTTCATCACGGCGCTGGACACGAAGACCGGAAAAACCGTTTGGAAAACGGATCGCCACGAACCCACGACCTGGGCCACGCCGCTCATTGTCGAGCACGGCGGAATCGCTCAGGCCATCGTGGGCGCCACGGACAAGACCCGCTGCTACGACCTGGCGACCGGCAAGCAGATTTGGGAATGCGAAGGACTGACGGCGAATACCATCCCTAGCCCGGTGGCCGGACACGGGATGATCTATGCGATGGGCGGGTTTCGGGGCAGCAAGCTGCTCGCCGTTCGACTGGGCGGCACGGGCGATCTCACCGGGACGGACGCGATCGTGTGGCGTCATGAGAAGAGCACGCCGTACGTGCCGTCGCCCTTGCTTTATGATGAACTGCTCTATTTCTTCGCGAGTAACAACGCCATGCTGTCTTGCTTCGAGGCCCGGACAGGCAAACCGCTGATTGACGCCGAGCGGATCGAGGCGCTGCAAGGGGGCGCCCAGGGACCCGCCGTTTACGCTTCGCCGGTCGGCGCCCGTGGCCGCGTGTATTTGGTCGGGCGCAACGGAACGACGCTTGTCATCAACAAATCGGAAAAGCTCGAACCGATCGCCACCAACAAACTGGACGACCGCTTCGATGCGTCGCCGGCGATCGTGGGAAAGGAGTTGTTCTTGCGCGGCCGGGAAAACCTGTATTGTCTGACGGAGAAGCCGTGAGGTGTCTGCGAGCGATCAGTGCCGCGCGATCTTCTTCGATTCCTCCGTCAACGTGTCCGCGTTGCTCGAAGTGATGAGCACGAAGCGCTGGTTGAATTCCGCGCGGTAATCGCGGTTCAGGGGAGCCGATTCCGGCGGTGCGCCCGGTTTTTCCAGAACGACCGCCGCCAGCTTGCCACTGCGAAAGGCTTCCTTCACATCGGCGCAGTCGCCGATCATGCGCAGGTCCGGCAGCAAAAGCGCAAAACGAGGTTTCGGTTCGCGCCAGATCTCCAGGCTGCGCAACGTGGCCGGCAAACCGATCAGGCTGACCACCAGGTCCGTATCCGGGTATCGCCGCAGCAGATTGTCCCAGGCGTCGTCCGTCGTCATGAAACTGAGAGGCGTGGTGGTCTGGGGATCGATCCGCCTGTGGGAGGGGTTATTCGCCAGCGCCGCGTCCAGTTCCGGAAATCCGATTCCTTGAAGCTCGATTCGATTCGCCCAACCCTTCTTCAGCCCGCGCACACCGGCCTCCTCAAATTCCAGGACATCGCTGCTCTGCTTTTTGCGCTGGGTGAAAGGGTTTGAGACCACCAGGACTTTCTGCCCGGGGCACTCACGACCCACGAATTCGCCTAGAACGCGCAGCGCAATTTCACGGCGCACCAGCGCCGTTCGCTTCATCGAACCGTCCGTGGACAGCGGGAAGCAACGGAGCGTCGAAAAGACCGCGCCAACAAGAAGCAACAAAGCGAAGAGGGTTTTTGCCGCGGATTTCATCTCGATTCCGGTGAACGACTATTCGTCCGCTCCGGGGGGCAGGACCAGGTTCACCCGAAAAAAAGCAGGCTGCGGGCCAGACACCGGGATCGTGACCGTGTGCAGGGTGGTCGGAGCAGTGATTGGCTTGAAATCGGGAGCGGAGAGCGACGTGGCTTGCTCGATCACATACCAATGAAGCTTCGAGGTCGCGCCGCTTGACACGTCAAACAATTCTGCATCCGGCCCGTGCCACTGAATCGTGATCTGGCCATCCCCAGGAAGAATCTCCGTGATCTGCGGGCGGGGATGGTAACCGATGACCCCGCGAAGCGGTGCAATCTGATGCCACAGTGTCTCCCGTTTCCAAAGCGCCAGGTGCGTATCGCCGCTGGCAAAACCGCTGCGATACCGCACGAACTGGGCGCCATCGGTGCCAATGACGTAACCATACGCGAGGATGGCGTGGATCAGAGGATTGGCGCGCTCCATACTCGCCATCACCCGCGACTTGCTCGCGGCGTCTTGCAGGAAAAACAACACGGGATAGCCCGCATCAATTTCAACCTTCAAATCCTGAAACGTGAAGCCTTTGCCGGACGGAACTTCCGGGTTGGTCTCGCTCAACTGGGTGAAGACATCGGCGCTGAACCCCCGATACCGGGTCCAGGCCCTCAAACCGGACTGGATGTCGATGGCCGGAAAACCGGCTTCAGGGCCCGGTGTAAAATTGACGCGCCGCTCGCCTGAGCTGTCCCAATACGCAAACGCATACCCGTCGATGTTGCCGTCGCATTCGCCGTTAAGGTTCCTCCATTTGTTCTGGCTCAGGCCGATGAAGTCGCCCAGGCAATCGGGTTCGTGTTCCGAGC